>JBHIDD010000014.1:0-16704 GCA_046759925.1 Kiloniellaceae bacterium | reverse complement strand
CGGATCGGCGAGTGCCCGCACCGCCAGGAAGGACACGCCCGCCGCTTCGGCGGCGAGCGCCACCCCGGGGCTTTCCATGTCCACCGCCCGCGCGCCCGAGGTTTCAAAAAGGGCCCGCTTTTCGTCCGCCTTGGCGATCGCGCGCGCGCTGCCGTAAAGCGCGCCGCCGGTCAGCCGCAGGCCCGCCTGGGCCGCCCGCCGCCGGAGCGCCTCGCGCCGGGCCGCGTCGGTCCGCAGCCGGCGGTCGTCGCCGAAGACGATCTCCTCGGCGAGCACCAGATCGCCCGGTCGGAGCGCCGGGTCGAGGCCGCCGCAAAGGCCGAAGCTGACCAGCAGCTCGGCCCCCTCGGCGATCAGGCGCTCGGCGGCTTCCCGGGCGCGGCCGGCGCCCACTCCGGCAACGGCAAGCCGGGGGCGTTCGTCGCGCGCGCGGGATTTCTCGATGATCCTGGCTTCGGCGGCGAGCCCGGTGACGATCCCGACGTGCGTCACATGCGGGTCACATGCCGGTGCGCACGCGGCGCTCGTTGCTGCGCCGCATGTTGCGGTAGCGGGCCAGCGCCCAGAGCGGGAAGTAGGCGCTGTAACCGTGGTAATTCAGATAGAACACCCGGGGGAAGCCGATTCCGGTATAGAGCGTCTCGCGCCATTTGGCGCCGTCGCGCGGGGCGGCTTCCAGGTAGGCCACGCCGCGTTGGACCGCTTCGCTGTCCAGTTCGCCCGCGGCCATCAGGCCCAGAAGCGCCCAGGCGGTTTGCGAGGCGGTGGAGGCCTTGACCTCGCGGCGCCGCTCCGGCCAGTAGGTGGCGCAGTCCTCGCCCCAGCCGCCGTCCGGGCGCTGGCGCGCGATCAGCCAGTCGACCGCCCGGCGGACGTGGGCGGCCGAAGGATCCTCGTCGCAGGCGTTGAAGGCGGCAAGCGCCGACCAGGTGCCATAAACGTAGTTGACGCCCCAGCGGCCGTACCAGGAGCCGTCCGGTTCCTGCTCGCGGCGCAGGAACGCGAGCCCGCGCCGGATCGCCGGATGGCTCCGGCCATAGCCGAGTTGCGCCAGCATGGACAGGCAGCGCGCGGTGACATCAACCGTCGGCGGGTCCAAAAGCGCGCCGTGATCGGCGAAAGGAATGCTGTTGAGATAATAGTACTCGTTTTCCGCGTCGAAGGCGCCCCAACCGCCATTGATGCTCTGCATGCCGAGGACCCAGTCGGTGGCCCGTTGGATCGCCGGGCGGCAGCGCGGGTCGCCGGAGCGGTCGAGCGCCATGACCACGACCGCGGTGTCGTCGACGTCGGGGTAATAGTCGTTCCAGTATTGGAACGCCCAGCCGCCCGGTTTCAGGCCCGGCCTTTGCCAGGCCCAGTCGCCGACGGTCTCGGTGATCTCGCGCTCGAGCAGCCAGTCGATCGCCTTCTGGATCGTCGGCCCGCCGGGGTCCTCGCCGGCTTCCATCAGGGTGTGGGCCGCCAGACAAGTGTCCCAGATCGGCGACAGGCAGGGCTGGCAGTAGGCGCCATCCCGACCCCGGTCGATCAGCAGCTTGTCGATCGCCTTGCGGGCGGTCACGAATTCGGGATCGTCGCGCGGCCGGCCGAGCGCCTCGAAGGCCATGACCACGTTGGCCATGGCCGGGAAGATGCCGCCCAGGCCGTCCTCGCCGTTGAGCCGCGGCGTGATGAAGTCCAGCGCCTTCTGAATCGCCCGCTGACGGCTGCCGTTCGGCAGGCTCCGTCCGGCGGTGCGCAGCAGGCTGTCCAAGCCGGCGAAAAAGGCGCCCATCGCATCGCCGGTCGGGTTCATCGGATAGCGTTCCTTGTCGGGGGGGGTCAGGAACAGCTCGTCGAGGCGCACGCCGCGCGGGTTGCGGGCCCTGGGCTTGTAGGCCATGAGGATCAGCAGCGGCACGATCACCGTGCGCGACCAGTAGGACACCTTCGACAGATGGAACGGGAACCAGCGCGGCGCCAGCATGATCTCCACCGGCATTTCCGGCACGGCGCGCCACGGCACCTGGCCGAACAGCGCGAGGGTAATGCGGGTAAAGACGTTGCACCGGGCCGCCCCGCCAAGCGCCAGGATGGCCTGGCGCGCGCGCGCCATGTGCGGCGCCTCCGGGTCGTCGCCGGCGAGCTTCAGCGCGAAGTAGGCCTTGACCGAAACGCTGAGATCGACATCGCCCTCGGCGACGAGCGGCCAGCCGCCGTAGTCGGCCTGGGCCCGGCGCAGGTATGTCGCGATCTTCCGCTCGCGTTCCTCGTCGATCTCGCCGAGGAAATGTTGCAGGAGGATGTATTCCGCGGGGATCGTGGCGTCGGCCTCGAACTCGAAGAGCCAGTGGCCGTCGGCGCGCTGCCGCTCTCTGAAGGCGGCGCGGGCCTCGCCGATCAAGCGGTCTAGCGCGCCATCGCTCACCGGTTCGCCGTCGAGGGTGCGCAGGCCGCGCGCGCTCGTGACGGCCTCCTCCGCCGCCTCGGGCGTTCCCGCAATCCGGCGTTGAACGCCCGGATCGCGCGGCGCGTCTGACGAAGGGTCCAATAAACTCATGCTTTGGCGTAACGGCTTGACCTGCCGGTGCAATCGCCTCAACTGCAAGATAAAAAATAGTCGAGCGCATCTTCGGGCGCAAGTGCGGGTCCCGCCGGAGGTAACCGGATTCCGTCACGAATCGTCACGATTCCGTGACGATTCGGGCCGCCGTCCGGCCGGAGCGCACGGCGCTTTCGATGGTCGCGGGGTAACCGGTGTCGGTCCAGTCCCCGGCGAGCACGAGGTTGCGCCAGGCGCTGCGCGCGGCGGCGCGGCGCTTGAGCGCCTGCGGCGTCTGGGCGAAGGTCGCGCGGCGCTCCTTGATGACCCGAAGCGGCGGCCGCGCGCCCAAGTCCAGGTCGAGCGCGGCGGCGGTATCGGCCCAAAGCCGTGCCGCGACGCTTTCGCTCGGCTCCTCCGCCAGCTCCTCGGCCGCGCTCACCGTGAGACTCACCACATCGCCGCGCAGGAGCAGCCATTGGGCGACGCCGCCGACGAGGCCGAGGAGCGGCAGCTCGGCACTCATGCCGGGTGGCAGCTTCGGCGGCCCGGGCAACCGGATGTGGGCGTTGACGATCGGGCGGTCGTCCTGCGGGGCGGCCAAACCGGGCACGACGGCGGCGGCCACCGCGGGCGGCAACGCGATCACCAGCCGGTCGGTCTCGGTGAGTCCGACCGTGTGCCCGCCGAAGTCGAGCTGGACCGCCCGCCCCTCCGTAAAGCCGATCGCGCGCAGGCGCCGGTTGTACCGGATCTCGGCGCCTTTTTCGCCCAGCAGGCGAAGCGCCGGATCGACGAAGCTGGCGCCCAGGCCGTTGCGCGCAATCAAGGGCCGGCAGCCGGCCACGCCGCGCCCGAAGGTCTCGCGGACGACCAGCCAGAGCAGCCGGGCCGAGGCTTCCTCCGGCGCGGTATTGAGCGCCGCCACCGTGAGCGGCGCCCAGAAGCGTTCCCAAAGCGGGTCGCCCGGGTCCAGGCAGTCCGCGACGGTATCCTCGGGCCGGGCCAGGGCGAGGCGCAGGCCGCCCAGATAGGATCCGGGCCGGGTCCGCGGGATCCGGCGCGACGGCGCCAGGATCCACCAGGGAATCGGCCCGGCGTTGGGCCTCACGGTCCAGCGCGCGCCGCTTTTCAGATCGACGAACGGAAAGGCGGCCGCCTCGGGGCCCGTCAGCGTCCCGCGGGCGCCGATCTCCTCGAGGTAGGAGAGCGCCGCGCGGTTGGCCGAGAGCAGGATGTGGTTGCCGTTGTCGATGCTGCGCTCGAGCTTGGCGTCGAAATAGGAACGGCAGCGCCCGCCGGCCTGCGCCGCCGCCTCGTAGAGCGAGACCGCACGGCCCTGACGGGCCAGCCGCACGGCGCAGGCCAGGCCGGAAATGCCGGCGCCGACGATGTGAACCCGGGCCATCCCTCCGGCGACCCGCTAGATCAGGCTGTGGCGCAGCGCGATCCAGAGCTTTTCGACGCTCGAAAGCCGGACCGCCACATCGGGCCGGTCCCAGCCGCGCGCTTCGAGGCGCGTCAGGATGCGATCATAGGCTTCGAGCATCAGGATGGCCGGCCTGACGCGCCGGCGGTCGCAGTCCTTAAGCAGCGTCCGGGCCCGGCGGAATCGGTCCCGGGCCACCTGGGCAAGCTCGGCGCAGGCCGGGGCAAGCGCCGGGTCGGCCAGGACGGAGGCCGGATCCCGGGTCTCGATGCCGTGTTTGTCGAGCAGGTCGCGCGGCAGGTAGAGCCGGCCGCGGCCGGCGTCCTCGGCCAGGTCGCGCAGGATGTTGGTGGTCTGCAGCGCCGCGCCCAGGACGACCGCCAGCTCCTCCGCGGCCGGACCGCTTTCGCCGAAGACCCGGATCGAAAGCATGCCGACGGCCCCGGCGACGCGCCGGCAATAAAGCCGAAAGCCGTCGCGCGTCGGGGCCTGGATCACGCCGCGGACGTCCATCTCCATGCCGTCGATGATCGCCAGAAACTCGGCGCGCGGCAGCCCGTATTGGGCGACCGGGCCGAGCAGCGCCCGGGTCGTCGGCCACCGCGGGACGCCGCCAAAGAGGCGTTCGATTTCCTCGCGCCAGTCGTCGAGCCGGGCGAGCTTGGCCTGCGGTTCGCCGGGTTCGTCGGCGATGTCGTCCACTTCGCGGCAGAAGGCGTAAATGGCGTACATCGCCTCGCGCCGCGGCCGCGGCAGGGCGCGCATGCCCCAGAGGAAGGATGTACCGGAACGCGCGACCACCTCGCGGACGTGTCTCATGGCCGCGGCGTCGCGCCCCGGCGCGCCGGCCGCGCCCTCGGTCATGGCGCTCGATATCTCGTGGCGCCGCGCGTCGCTCACGGGCCTTGCCGTGCCGGCTGGGTCGCCTTGGCGCTCCTGAGCAACCGTTGCAGCAGCACGGCGCCGATCCCGCGCAGGCCGCAGGCGGCGAAGTCGATCCTGCGCAAGGCGACGCGGCCGGCGAGCGGATCGCCGGCGCGCAACAGTTCGGTCAGCCGCCCGGCCAGGCGGACGATCGCCGCCGATTCCATGGCCAAGCGCGGGCTCTTCAGGCGGCCCGGCAATTCCTGCGCCGTGACCAGCAGCCCCGCGACGCCGTCCAGGCATCGGTCCAGCACGCGACGAAAGTCCGGGCGGCTGCGCGCTTCGCCGAGGACCGTCACCTCGATGCCCTCGGCTCCCATCCAGTCCAGCGGCAGGTAGACCCGATCCAGATTCCGGTAGTCGTCCCGGCAGTCCTGCAGATGGTTGAGCACCTGCAAAGCGCTGCACAGGGCATCCGAAGCCGGATAACCGGTCGGCTGCTCGCCGTGCAGGTCGAGCAGGTAGCGGCCCACCGGGTTGGCCGACAGCTCGCAGTAGCCCAGAAGGTCCGGCCAGTCGCGGTAGCGCAGCTTGACCGCGTCCTGCTTGAAGGCGGCGATCAGGTCGACGCAATGGCGCGCGCTGACCCCGGTCGCCGCCAGGCTCTCGCGCATCCGATGCGCCGTTTCGAGCGTGGGGTCGCCGGTCTCGCGGCCGGTCACCGCCGCCTCGAAGCGGCAAAGCCGCGCGATCTTGTCCTCCGGTTCGAGCGCCGGGTTGTCCGCGATGTCGTCGATCGCGCGGGCGAAGCGGTAGTAGGTCGCGACATGCGGGCGCAGCCGCGCCGACAGCAGCCAGGAGCCGACCGGGAAGTTCTCGTCCCCGGCGCCCTTGCCCGAAGGCGTTTCGATGCTCCGGCTCACCGCCATGAATCCCGTGCTGATGCTTCCCGATTGCCGCGTCACAAAATCTTACCCGCCAGGCCGCTCCGGTTCCACCTTGGCCGAATGGACCCGGCCTTTCCAGGCGCCGCCCCGGCCGCGCCAATGGCGAAGCGCCGAATCGAGCGTCATTGCGCAGTACAGCGCGGCGGCGAGCGGCAACAGCGCGGCAAGCCAGCCCGGCTGGCCATAGAGCCGGAGCGTCGGCCGCGCCGAGAGCCCGATCAGCGACCAGGCGCATAAGCCCAAGAGCGCCGCGCCCGTCGCCCCATGGAGGGGCAGGCCAAGGACCACGAGCGGCGGGATCAGGAAGGTCCCGGCCATGGCCAGCAGGGCGCCGGCCAGAAGCAGGGGGGAATTCCCGAGCTGGGTATAGGCGCTGCGCGCCACCATGCGCCAGATATCGCCCAAGCCCCGGTACGGCCGGATGCTGTGCGCCGTGGTGGCGAGGCCCAGCCAGATCCCGCCCGGCATGCCGTGTCCCGAGCCGCCGGCGTCCTGGCGCGCGCCCCCGCGTGGCGCGAGGCCCTTGATCCGGCGGGCCAGCGCGCAGTCGTCGATCAGTTCGCCCTTGATCGACGCGAAGCCGCCGGCGCGCTCCAGCGCCTCGCGCCGCACCAGAATGCAGCCGCCGGCCGCCGCCGCGGTTGCCCGCTTCGGATCGTTCACCCAGGCGAAGGGATACAGCATCTGAAAGAAATAGATGAAGGCCGGGAGCAGGAGGCGCTGCCAAAGGCCCCGGCAGGACAGCGCGACCATGAGCGAGACCAGGTCGCGGCCCTCGGCCTCGGCTTTCGCCACCAGGCGGCGCAGATTGTCGGGCGCGTGCTCGATGTCGGCGTCGCTCAGCCAAAGGTACGCCGCCCCGGGGCTGTGCGTCGCGGCGCGTTCCAGGCCCTGGGCAAGCGCCCAGAGCTTGCCGGACCAGCCGGGCGGCAGGGGCGGCGCGGCCACGATGGTCAAGAGCGCCGCCCGGCCCGAGCTTTGCGCCGCACGCGCGGCCGCCTCCGCGGTGCCGTCGCTGCTGTGGTCGTCGACGAGGACGATATCGAGATGCCCGGGATAGTCCTGGGAAAGAAGCGACGTCAGGCTGCGGCCGATCACCTCGGCCTCGTCGCGCGCCGGCACCAGGGCGACCACGCCCGGCCACGGGGACCGCGCCGGGCCGTCCTCGCCGAGCCTTTCCCCGGCGCGCCAGAACCCGCCCCGGAGGAACACCAGGTAAAGCCATACGACCAGCGAAACGGCCGCTGTCACGATCCAGGTCATGGCGCCGTACGCGGATGCCGGCCGGGCCTGCGTTTCCGGGCTCAGACCCGGAAGACGTAGGTCTTGCCGGGCTTGCGCTCGATATCGGGCGGGAAGCTCTTGCGCTTGTCGGCGAAGTATTGCGCCCGGTGGTCGCCCTCGGCGGCGCGGTTATAGGTGACGTAGAGCACGCGCCGCGGCGCATCCGTCAGGTTGGGCCCGGAGCGGTGCGGCGCGTAGGAATCGAAGAACATGGCATCGCCCGGGGCGGTCGGACAGGCGATGAAGTCCATGGCGGCCACTTCCTCTGCCCCGAGCGGCCGCCACTCCTCGCCGATCAGGCCCCTGTCGTGCCAGCCGGCGGCGATCTCGAGGCAGCCGTTCTCGACGCTCGCCGCATCGATGCTGACCAGCGCGGTAATGTGGTAGCGGGCATAAGCGCTCCAGCCGGCCTGGACGTCCTGGTGCGCCTTGAAGCCGTCGCCGCCGGGCAGCTTGAGGTTGAATTTGTCCTTGAACAGCACGGCCGCCTCGCCGAGCAGCTCCGAAACCGCGCCGATCATGCGCCCGCGGGTAAACAGATCCCGGAAGCCCGCGTGATACGGGGTCAAGTCCTCGATGCGCTGAACGACCCGCTTCCCGGGCGCGGCCAAGCTGTCCTCGTAGTAGACCATGTGCCGACCGGGGGCCTCCGGCCAGGCGGCGACCTCGTCCACCCAGGCGGTCATCCGCGCCATCTCCGCCGCTTCGAAGAAGCCTGGCACGACGACGAAGCCGTCGCGCCTGAAGCTTTCGATCCGGGCCTCGGTGAGGTACCGCTGCATCTGTTTGCCCGTTGAAGTCCCGTTCGGCGCGGAGGGCCAGTTTAGCGTCCCGGGCTTATCCTCCAGAACCGGATTCCGTCTTTTGCCGGGCCGCGTGCGGGCCGGGGAGGAGCGCCGCGAACCGCCTCAGGAACCGGGCCTTGGCGGCATCCGGCGGCAGCGGTTTCAGGCGCAGCCGCGCGACGTCCCGCGGCCGGCCGAAGAACCGGCCCGCCTCGGCCAGGGTGAAACCGGCGAGCTGGGTCGCCTCCAGGTAGGCGGCCGCCCGGTCGGCCCGCTTGATCAGCCGCTCCACCGTGGCCGGCGGTTGGCCGGGCAGGCCGAAACGCAGGTAGATGGCGCCCATCAGGCGCCGCTCCAGGGCCCTGTAGTCGAGCCCGACCGCCGCCTTGAAGGGGGTGATCAGATCGCCGATGACGTATTCCGGGGCATCGTGCAGCAGGGCGGCAAGGCGCCAGCGTTGCGGTGTCGCGGGCCGGAAGCGGCCGACCAGTTGCTCGACCAGCAGGCTGTGCTGGGCGACGCTGAAGGCCCAATCGCCGCTGGTTTGTCCGTTCCAGCGGGCCACGCGCGAGAGGCCCTGGGCGATGTCCTCGATCTCGACGTCCAGCGGCGAAGGATCCAAGAGGTCGAGGCGCCGCCCGCTCAGCATCCTTTGCCAGGCGCGGAGTTCCCGTCGCGCCGCCATGACCTTCAACGGCGCATGTTGGGCAGCACCAGGAAATCGATCCAGTTGCGCACCTCGGCCAGGCGGATGTCCTCGTTCATCACGTCCTCGTCGATGCCGAACAGCCAGGCGATGTCCTTGCGGCTCGGGTCCTGGTGCAGCGCCTCGAGCCGGTCGACGAAATCCTGGGCCGCTTCGAGGTCGCGGAAGAAGCCCTTCTCGACCAGTATCTGCTTGCGGCAATAGCAAAGCCGCGCCAGCTCGTGCAGGTCGTACTCCGGGTGGTACTGGAGGCCCCAGAAGACGCCGCCCTGGTGGGTGACGGCGACGGCCTGCACGCGGGTATGCCGGTTGGAGGCGAGCAGCACGCCGCCCGGCGGCAGGTGGGTGACCTCGTCGTCGTGGCTGATGAAGGCGTCGAAGACGCTCTTCTTGCCGGTATAGAGCGGGTGCGCCCGGCCTTCGGGGGTCAGCGCGATCTTGCGGGCGAGTCCCATCTCGCGCCCCTTCGGGTTGGCCGCGCAGAGGCCGCCGGCGGCGACCGCCGCGATCTGCGCCGCCCAGCAACTGCCGAAGCTCGGCACCTTGGCCGCAAACGCCGCCCGGGCGAATTCGAGCTGCGGGGTGACCTTTGGGTCGTCGTCGAAGATCGTGAGGCTCGAGCCGGTCCAGGCGACGCCGTCGTACTGCGCGATCGCGGCGCCTTGGGGCAGCGCCGAGTCGGGATCCGCCGGATAGACGATATCGACCGCGCAGCCCGGCAGGCAGTCCTTCAGCATCCGGGCATAGAGCTCGCCCGCGGGGGTGGCGCCGCCGGCCTTGAGGTCCTCGCGGCCGGCGCGCGCGTAACCGTCGACGACGATGAAACGCGGGTCCTTTGCCATGGGGCCCTTCTCGCGTTGCCGGCGGGGTCAGCCCGCGGCCAGGCGGTCGACGATGCCGGCCAGATCCCGGTGGCGTTCGCAGACCGCGTCCGCCGAGGTCTCGTCCCGGCCGGTGTCGCGCGCGGCGGTGAACAGGATCGCCTTCATGCCCAGCGCCTGCGGGCCCTTGATGTCGTTGGACTCGCGGTCGCCGACATGGACCATCTCCGGGAAGCCCACGCCCAACTGCGCGGCGGCCGATTCGAACATGGCGCGGTGCGGCTTGGCACGGCCGACCTCATCGGAGAAGGCGAAGCCCGAGAAATAGCCCTCGAGGCCGTGCTGCGCCAGCAGGGTTCGCAGGGCCGCGCCCGGCGTGACGATGGCGTCCGAGACGATGCCCAGCTTGTAGCGGGCGGAAAGATCGGCAAGCGCCTCTTGGATGCCCTCGATGGCGTCCGGACAGATTTCCACCTCCATGGTCTCATGGGCGCGGAGGACGGCGGCGAAGTCCGCTTCCGGCAGGCTGCGCTCGAGCCCGTTCAAGACGACCCGGAGCCGTTCGGCGATCGTCCAGGTGACGTGCTGCTCGCGCCAGACCTTGTCGAAGGCGGTGTCGGCCACGTCGTAGGCCAGAGCCACGCGGGCCTTGTCGATCGGCTCGATCCGGTCGAGCGCCGCCCAGACCAGGTGCCGGCGCTCCTCCTTCTTGGACCGCAAGCCCCTGGCGGCCCGCTTCGGTTCGTCGGTGTCGTCGTAGACGATGGTATCCCAGAGATCGAAGGTCACCGCCTTGATCATGCTCCGCCCCGCCATGCCCGGGCATGAAAGGCCGGAAACCTACAGCCGCGACCGGAACGGGGCAATAGGGCTGCGCGCGATGCCGGGCCCTATACCAATAGTCGATAACATTGAGCCGTTTCACCCGGGCGATTTTTTGCCGCCGGATGAGGTGCGGGGGCGGCCTCCGCCCGCGCGGGGTCAGACGACCGCGTCCCGGGTCCAGTCGGCCCGCTTGCGGTAGATCGTCGAGGGACTGATTTCGAGACCCTCGGCCGCCTTGACAACGTTGCCGCCGCAGCGGGCGATGGCGCTTTCGATCGCGTCTTTTTCGACCAGCCACAGCGGTCGGATCGCCCGCGGCCCGGCCGCGGCGTCCTGCGGCCCCTGTGCGAGCCGGGCCGGGCGCGCCACCGGTTTCAGCGTGTTCAGCGGCGGGGGCAACATGGCCGGCTCCACGACTTCGCCCTCGTGAAGCACCACGATGTTCCGGATCACGTTCTGCACTTGCCGCACGTTGCCGGGCCAGTCGTAGGCGGTCAGAACCGCTTCGACCTCGGGGCGGAAGGACGCGAATCGTTTGCCCTCCTCCCGGGTGAAGGTCGCAAGGAAGTGACGCGCGATCGGGAGGATATCGTCCTCGCGCTCGCGCAGCGGCGGCAGGTGCAACGGAATGACGTGCAGGCGATAGTAAAGGTCCTCGCGCAAGCGGCCGGCCTCGACCGCCGCCAGGGCATCCTGGTTGGTGGCGCAGAGCAGGCGCACGTCGACCTTCTCGGTCCGCTCGCCGCCGACGCGCCGGAAGCTCCCGGTCTGGACGAAACGCAGCAGCTTGACCTGCAGCGAGGGATCCATCTCGCAGACCTCGTCCAGGAACAGCGTGCCGCCGTCGGCCAGGCTCGCGGCGCCGTCGCGTTGGCAAAGCGCGCCGGTAAAGGCGCCGGCCACGTGGCCGAAGATTTCGCTTTCCATGAGGTCCCTGGGGATCGCCCCGCAGTTGAGCGCGATAAGGGGCTCGCCGCGGCGCGCGCTTAAGTCGTGGATCGCCTGGGCGCAAAGCTCCTTTCCGGTGCCGCTCTCGCCGGTGATGAAGACGGTCGCCTTGCTGGCGGCGGCGCTTTCCAGGATGCGGTAGACCGCCTGCATCTTGAGCGAGGCGCCGATAAGGCCCATGAAACGGTCCCGGGAGAAATCTTTTCGATAGGTCTCGACCAGGCCGGAGAGGCGTTGCCGCTCCAGCGCGTTGCGCAGGGTGACGGTCAGGCGCTCCCGCTTGAAGGGCTTGGCCAGGAAGTCGTAGGCGCCCGCCTGCATCGCCTCGACCGCAACCTTGATGCTGCCGTGCCCGGTGATCACCAGCACGCAGGTGGGAATGCCGGTTCCGGTGACATGCTTGAGAATGTCCCGGCCGTCCATATCGGGCAGCTTGAGGTCGAGCAGCAAGACCGCGGGCGGCGCCTTGTTCAGCCTGGCGAGCGCCGCCCTGCCGGTGGCCACGTGCGCCAACTCGATGGGCTCGTTCCCGAGGTATTCGCGGTACAGAGAGGCGAGATCCGGTGAGTCTTCGACGAGCAAAACCCTGGGCCGGTCGGTCTGTGCCATGGGCGCTGCGTTATTGTCGGTTGAACCTGGTTCCGCCGCGGCGCGGTCCCGGCAGGGAGCAACCGAAGCGATTATCACCTGGTAGCATACAACGAAAAGTCGCGGTACCACAGAATCAAACAAGCCGGTGTCGGAGCCGGCCGCCGCATCCTCAGACGGCAAAGCCAAGCAGCCCGGCCCGCCTCGGGCCTCCGGGCGGGACCGGAGGGGCCTCCGGGGGACCGGACAAATATCCGCGCGCCGGATCAGCGGCACCTCAACGGCATCGTTTGTGCTATAGGTTCGGAGTCTAAGCCGGCCCGGGCGGGGCGCCGGTCCTCCCGGCGCCGCCGATCGGCCCGAGTCATTGCTCTGCCGTCGAGGGAGGAATGGCGCAGTTGCTTGAACGCGAGCTTGACGGCCCTGGCGCCGTTGCCGGCGTGCCTGCGCCGCGGGCCGTCTCGCCCAAGCGCAAGGCCATCGTGCAGGCGGCGGCCGAGCTGTTCATCGAGGCCGGCTACGGCGCGGCCAGCATGGATGCCATCGCCGCGCGGGCCGAGGTCTCGAAGCGCACGGTATACGGCTACTTCCCCGGAAAGGACGCGCTGTTCGGCGCCGTGATGGGCGACGTCTGTGCCTCGGTCGTCGGCCCGCAGGTGCCGGATCGCCTGACCGACGGGCCGCCGCGCCGGGTCCTGACCGAATACGGGCGGACCTTCCTCACCCTGATCACCTCGCGGGAGGCGCTGTCGATCTTTCGGGTCGTGGTCGCCGAATCGGAACGCTTCCCGGAACTGGGGATGGCGTTCTGCCGCGCCGGGCCGCAGCGCTGGACCAACATCCTGGCCGCCTACCTGCGCGCCCAGGATCGCAAAGCCAACCTCCGGGTTCCGGATCCGGAGGCCGCCGCCACCCGGTTCCTGGCCATGGTCAAGGGGCCGGTGCACATGCGCCTAACGCTCGGCGTCGGGCCGCACCCGGGCGCCCGGGAGGTCGACGCCGTGGTGGATGCTGCGGTTGCCGCCTTCCTGCGCGGCCACGGCGCCGCGGGCGGCCACGCGGACTGACGCAGCTGTCCCGCCAATGCCCCAAGACATCCCGGATGACCGAGATGAGCGAACCCGACCGCCGCATATCCGTGGCGCCGATGATGGACTGGACCGACCGGCATGATCGGGTCTTCCTGCGCCTGATCAGCCGGCGCGCGCTGCTCTATACCGAGATGATCCCGAGCGGCGCCATCATCCATGGCCGGCGCGACCGGTGTCTCACCTTCGACCCGGCCGAGCACCCGGTGGCCCTGCAGGTCGGCGGCGCGGATCCGGCCGAGTTGGCCGAGTGCGCGCGGATCGCGGCGGATCGCGGCTTCGGCGAGATCAACCTCAACGTCGGCTGCCCCAGCGGCCGGGTGCAAAAGGCGCGCTTCGGGGCCTGCCTCATGGCCGAGCCGGACCTGGTGGCAGCTTCGGTCGCGGCAATGATCGCGGCGGCGGACATCCCGGTCACCGTCAAGTCGCGCATCGGAATCGATGACCGCGATTCCTTCGACGACCTTCTCGGGTTCGCGCGGCGGCTGTGGGATGCCGGTTGCCGGTCTCTGACCCTGCATGCCCGCAAGGCTTGGCTCAAGGGCCTGAGCCCGAAGCAGAACCGGGACGTCCCGCCGCTGCGCTACGACGTCGTGTACCGCTTGAAGCAGGCGTTGCCTGCGCTCGAGGTGATCCTGAACGGCGGGGTTAAGAGCCTGGACGCGGCGGAAAACCACCTCGAATACGTGGACGGCGTGATGATCGGCCGCGCCGCCTATCAGAACCCTTATTTGCTCGCCGAGGTCGACCGCCGTTTCTTCGGCGATGCGCATTCCGTGCCGAGCCGCGAGGCCGTGGCCCGGGCCCTGCTGCCCTACGTGGCGGAACGGCGGGCCCGGGGCGTGCCGCTCAAAGCCATCACCCGCCATATCCTGGGCCTGTTCAACGGCGTGCCCGGCGCGCGCGCCTGGCGCCGCCACCTGAGCGCGGCGGCGCAAGGGCCCGACGCCGGTCCGGAGGTGATCGAGCAAGCCCTTGAACGGGTGCGCGCCGCCCAGCGCGCCCGGCCGGCGGCATGACCGGCGGGAATCGCACCTCTTGCCGGTATCGCCCCCGCGCTTGCCCATATGAAACGGGATATGAAACGGGCGGCCGCCGGACCGCCCGCCTTCGACTGAAGCCCCAAGCGGCGTTCCAAGCGGGAGCCGAAAGCACGGGAATTGTGCCGCTCCCTGTTATACCGACAAGTCAATGAATTGACTTGTCGTATGGTCCCTCCGACCCCGGGCGCGGACTTGCCCCCGCTTGACTTACGCCGGATTCGCGGCGGCGCGCGGTCGCGCTTGCCGCCTCGCAAAGGAACGGATCCGTTCATTTGCTCGTCGGTATTACTCGGAACCCGCGAGGTGCCAGATACCGTCCGGCTGGAAGGCGTGGAACACGAAGGCGAAGGTCACGTCGTAGGGAATGTCTTCCGGGCCGCTTTCGCCGCGCCGTTGCACCACGACGTTGCCCACGTCGCGGCCCTCGGAGATCCGCCTCGCGTCCAGGGCGGAGTTCTGCCCCGCCTCCCAGGTGAGCACCAGCTCGCCCGCCTCGATGCGGCGCTTCTCGCGCAGCAGGTCGAGCGCCCAGGCCTCGCTGCCGACCGCCACCACGCGGGCCAGGGGTTCGATCCCTTCGGGATAGTCGCCGGCATAGAGGAAAGGGAAGCCGGAGCTGTCGTAGCCGACATAAGGGTTGGCGCCGTAGCGCCGGGCAGAGGGGTTGTTGGGCACCAGCACCCGGCCGTCGGGATGACGCTTGGCGAAACGCTCCCAGGATTCGAGACGCGCCGGGATCGCCTCGAGCCGCGTCCCGGTGCGCGCGCCGACGATGGCCTCGCCCAGGAACTGCTGCCACCAGCTCTCGGTCACCCGGTCGTACATCACCAGGTCCGAGTTGCGCAGCTTGCCTGTCGTGCCGAATTCGGTGGCCTTGCCTTCGACCCGCCGGTCGTAGACCACGGCCGAGTTGCACAAGGGGCAGTAGGTCACCGCCACCGGCACACCGCCGACCACGTCGTTGACGATCTCGTGCCAGGTCAGGATGCGTAAGGGATAGGCCCGGGCATCGCCATTGATAATGAGCCCGATCACCGGTTCGGTGGCGCTCAAGTCCGTCATCTCCGAGACCGGCACGAACTTGGGATTGTCGATCGAGGGGATGCCGTCCTTGGGCGGCCCGCCGCCGATGATCTCGCTCAAGTCCACCGAGCGCTGGTTGAAGTCGGTCTGCGGCCAGGCATAGCGCCACCGCTCCGGACCCGCCTGGGCAGCTCCGGCCAGGCAGAACAACGCCGCCAGCACCGCGCCGGGCGCAATCGCCCGGGCCGCGTTAACTACGCCGAGGTACCTCATGAATCGAGTATCTCAGGAGCGGGGCGGTAAAGGCCAATCACAAGGGGGTGAGCCGGGTACCGAGCGCGGAGCCGATCCGGCCTCGATTATCGGATCGAGATTTGCCCCGGCGGCTCGAGGCAGAGGAAAAAACGTTGGGGTTGCGGTCGCGCCGGATTGCACGCAAAATCGCTTCGCAAGCAGCACGGGGGGACGGTCGACTCAAGTCCGATAGATCACCCGTTTCGATCCCGTTTCGATGAAGCGGCGCCGGGCCGGCGCGCAAAATTTGGGGAGAATGACTAATGGCGTACACACTGGAAGGAGAGCTTTTGGAGGTCTGCACCTGCAAGACGCTTTGCCCGTGCTGGATCGGCGAGGACCCGGATTTCGGCACCTGCGACGGGACGATGGCGTGGCATGTCGAAAAGGGCAAGGTCGACGGCGTGGACGTTTCGGGCCTGACGATCGCCGTCCTGGCCCACATTCCCGGGAACATACTGGAGGGCAACTGGCGCGCGATCGTATTCGTCGACGAGAGGGCCACGCCCGAGCAGGAAGAAGCGTTGCTGAACGTGTACACCGGCAAGTTGGGCGGTCCCGTCGCGGACCTGGCGCAGCTGATCGGCGAGGTCGTCGCCGTGGAGCGGGCACCCATCACCTTCGAGGTGGAGGGCGGCAAGGGGAACCTGCGGCTCGGGTCGGCGGTCGCCGCCGAGCTGGAGCCCTTCAAGGGGGCCGGCGACAAGCCCACGACGCTGAGCGACACCGTCTTCACGACCATTCCCGGCGCTCCCGCCTACGTGAGCAAGGCCCCGATGTACAAGGCGACGGCCCCGGCGCTGGATATCGACGTCGATCTCCAGGGCCACAACGCCGTTCAAGGCGCCTTCCGGTTCGAGGGCTGACGCGCGCCGGAAGGCCGGATTTGACGGAGTCGTTCCATGGCGGCTTCCCGGCTGGGCCGTGGCGGCGCGTGGTCATGCGCTCCCGGGCTGGCGGCTGCGCCCGCGGCGGTTCATCCGCGAAGGTGCGGGAGGGGCCGGTCGGCATGAATCCCTTGGCCCACCGCGGCACATTCCTGCCGATCATGGGCGCGTTGATCGCGCTCGCCTGGCTCACCCTATGGACCTGGGAGCAATCCCCCTACGGCCGTTACCTCTACCACGGGCAATTGGCCGAACTCGGGCTGGAGGACGGCCTCGGCGGCGTCCTCTGGCCCGCCGTCCTCTATGTCGCGGGCTGGACCCTGATGACGGTGGCCATGATGCTGCCGACCTCTCTGCCGCTGGTGGAGATATTTCGCCGGCTGACGCGGCGCAGAGCCGATCACGGGCAACTGGTGGCCCTGCTGATCGTGGGCTACCTGGGCGTCTGGCTGGCCTTCGGCGTCGCCGCCCACGTCTTCGATTGGGGCCTGCACGAGCTTGTCGAGCGGGTGTCCTGGCTCGAGGCGAATGCCTGGGTGTTCGGCGCGGGCGTGCTCGTGCTGGCGGGCGCCTTTCAGTTCAGCCGGTTGAAATACCGCTGCCTGGACAAGTGCCGCACGCCCTTGAGCTTCGTGATGGAACACTGGC
>JBHIDD010000013.1:0-16745 GCA_046759925.1 Kiloniellaceae bacterium | reverse complement strand
CCGTCGGCCAGGCGCCTGAGCCCCCGCTCGGGTCCAAGTGCAATTCAAGGCGACGGCCTAAGTCTTTGCCAAAGCGATGATTCTGCTGCTTCGGGGCCGGGAAGTTGTGCACAGGCCGACGGGCCGTCCCGAGATGGTTCCTACGATTCTGGGAAATACGTCTTTTCGTGTTTTTTTGTGCCGTCGCCTTCAATTTTTCCCATATAATTCCAATAGTTACTGAAATTGCCTAAAAATTAGGCATTTTAACGAAATGCTTGATTTCCTTGGGGCGAGGGCCGTGCGCCGAAGAGATAGCCACAGACTTATCCACAGGATTCGTGGATAGATTCACGGAAACGTGATCAACCCCTTGGTGCCGTTGGAACAATCCCCTATCGGCCGGCCGTCGAGCGGGTCCGGGCGGATTGTCCCGTTGACGGCGGCGGTGCTTCTTGTTTGAGTGCCGGCATGGTCAAAGCGCACGCCAAGCGCCGGCCAGACGATCCCTCCGCGGGCGGCAAGCGCTCGGCGATGTCCGCCGCCGAGGACCCGGGAGACGCGCCGGCCGAGGGGAGCGAGCCCCCAGGGGGCTCCGGCCCGCGGGCGAAGCTCGCCCTCGACGGATCCGCCGGCGCCGGCACACCCGCGGGCGGGCTCGCCCGGGGTTTGGCGGTGATCGCCGGAACCGTCAAGACCCTACCCGGCGCACCCGGCGTCTATCGCATGCTCGACCGCAAGGGCGACGCGCTTTACGTCGGCAAGGCCCAGAACCTGAAAAAGCGGGTCGCCGCCTACTGCCAGCCGGGCAAGATGGCCCGGCGCCTGCAGCGCATGGTGGCCGAGACCGCCCGGATCGAGGTGGTGACGACACACACCGAGCTCGAGGCGCTCCTGCTCGAGAGCAATCTCATCAAGCGCCTCATGCCGCGCTACAACGTCCTGCTGCGCGACGACAAGTCGTTCCCCCACATCCTGATCACCGGCGACCACGATTATCCGCAGATCGCCAAGCACCGCGGCGCCCGGAGCGATGCGGGCGACTATTTCGGCCCCTTCGCCTCGGCCGGCGCGGTCAACCGGACGATCACGGCACTGGAGAAAGCCTTCCTGCTCAGATCCTGTTCCGATTCGGTCTTCGCGAGCCGGACGCGACCGTGCCTCATGTATCAGATCAAGCGTTGCTCGGCACCCTGCGTCGGCCGTATCTCGAAATCGGATTACGACGATTTGGTGCGCCAGACCCGCGGCTTTCTGAGCGGCCGTTCCCAGGACGTCCAGCAACGGCTCGCCGAGGCCATGCAGGCGGCCTCCGAGCGCCTCGATTTCGAGACCGCGGCGGTCTATCGCGACCGCATCCGGGCACTGGCCCATATCCAGGCCCATCAAGGCATCAATGTCGAAGGAATCGACGACGCCGACGTCATCGCCGCCCATCAGGAGGCGGGCCAGACCTGTATCCAGGTCTTCTTCTTCCGTGCCGGGCGCAACTACGGCAACCGCGCCTATTATCCGGTCCACGACAAGGCGCTCGATGCCGGCGCGGTGCTCGCCGCCTTCATCGCCCAGTTCTACGACGACAAGCCGGTGCCCAACCAGGTCCTGGTCAGCCACCGGCTCCACGACCACACCCTCATCGCCGAGGCGCTTTCTTTCCGTGCCGGACGCAAGGTCGCGCTGCGCCAGCCCAAGCGTGGCGCCAAGCGCAAGCTGGTCGAGCATGGACTCGTCAATGCGCGCGAAGCGCTGGCCCGGCGGATGGCGGAAAGCGGCACCCAGCGCCGCCTGCTCGAGGGCTTGGCCGAGCGGTTCGGGCTGGAGGCCCCGCCGGAGCGGATCGAGGTCTACGACAATAGCCACATCCGAGGCGCCAACGCCTACGGCGCCATGATCGTCGCGGGCGCGGAAGGTTTCATCAGGAGCGCCTATCGAAAGTTTCGCATCCGGGGCGCCAGGCTCGCCGGCGCGTCCGAAGCGGAGTCGCTTGTCGATGCCCGTGACGGCACGGCAGCCGGGGCCGCGGGCTTCGCGCCGGGCGACGACTACGCCATGATGCGCGAGGTCTTGCCCCGCCGCTTTTCCCGGGCGCTCAAGGAGGATCCCGCGCGGGAAAGCGGCGGGTGGCCCGATCTCATCCTGCTCGACGGCGGCCGGGGGCAGTTATCCAGCGCCCGGGAGGTGCTGGCCGATCTGGGCCTCGGCGATCTGGCCGTGGCAGCGATCGCCAAAGGGCCGGACCGCAACGCCGGACGGGAGCGCATATTCCTGAGCGGCGCGAAGCCCCTGCTGCTCGAACCGCGCGACCCGGTGCTCTATTTCCTGCAACGCCTGCGCGACGAGGCGCACCGCTTCGCCATCGGCAGCCACCGAACCGGGCGCGCCAAGGCCCGGCTGCGCTCGACGCTCGACGACGTGCCGGGCATCGGCGCCCGGCGGAAGAAAGCGTTGCTGCACCATTTCGGCTCGGCCCGGGCCGTCGCGAAAGCCGGTCTCGCCGATCTGGAGGCCGTCGAGGGGATCAGCGGTGCCGTTGCCAAGCGGATCTACGATCACTTCCACGACGGCGGCTAGGCGCGGCCGCAGGGCGCCGCGCACGAGCGCCGGTCGCAAATGCGACCATAAACAAGGATGCCGGGGCCAGGGGGCCTGTGTCAGATACCCGGCTTTGTGCTAGAAATGGCCGCGCCTGAACCGGCGGTCGGCCCGCCGCCGCACCCTTCCGGGGACTTGTGGCACCGGGGCCACGGTTCCCGGTCAGCCCGATCCAGCGCGTTCTGAGCGGCCATACGAGGATTTGAAGACAGACCCTGGGGTGATGCTGACCAAACTGCCGAATCTTCTGACCCTGTCGCGCATCGCGGTCATCCCGATCCTGGTCGCGCTGCTTTTCTTCCACGGCCCGTTCACCCGTTGGGTCGCCCTGGTGCTGTACACCGCGGCCTGCCTGACCGATTACCTGGACGGTTACCTGGCCCGGCACCGCGGCGAGGTCTCGGCCTTCGGCCGCTTTCTCGACCCCGTCGCCGACAAGCTGCTGGTCGCCGGCGTGATCGTCATGCTGGTGGCGATCGGGCAGATCCGGGGTCTGATCCTGATCCCGGCGCTCGTGATCCTGTGCCGCGAAATCCTGGTCTCCGGCCTGCGCGAGTATCTGGCCGAAATCAAGGTCCCCTTGCCGGTCAGCCGGCTGGCCAAGTGGAAGACGACGATCCAAATGGTTGCGCTCGGCTTCCTCATCGTCGGCGAGGCCGGACCGGCGATCCTGCCGGTGGAGGCGATCGGCGAGGCCGGCCTCTGGATCGCCGCGCTCCTCACCTTCGTGACCGGCTACGACTACCTGGCCCGGGGCCTCAAGCACATGGACCAGGAAAAACCGGGCGGCTGAGCCGGCCGCGGCGGTCTCCGGCAGCGCCGGCGAAACCGGACCCCGGTGTTGACTTTCCGGCCCGGCATCGCCTTCTTAACAGGGCGTCAAGGACGATCCGGAGCCTACGGAAAGCGAGGCCAAAGCGCGCCATGCCAAGGGAAGCCCTGCCGGATAACGCCATGAAGGTGTTCGGCCTGGCCGGTTGGAGCGGGAGCGGCAAGACCACGCTCATGCGCGCACTGATTCCGGCCTTGGTCGGGCGGGGTTTGCGCGTGTCCACCATGAAGCACGCCCATCATACCTTCGACATCGACCAGCCGGGCAAGGACTCCTACGAGCACCGCCGGGCCGGCGCGACCGAGGTCCTGATCTCCTCGGCCAAGCGTTGGGCGCTCATGCACGAGCTGCGCGGCGCGCCCGAACTCACGACGGAGGACCTGGTCCGGCGGATGGCTTCGGTCGACCTGCTGCTCATCGAGGGCTTCAAGCAGGAGTCCCACGACAAGCTGGAGATCCATCGGGCGTCCTTGGGCAAGCCGCTGCTTTGCCGGGACGACCCGAACATCGTGGCGGTCGCGACCGACGGGCCGCTTCCCGGGGTCGATCTGCCGTTGCTCGACCTGGGCGACGTCGGGGGCATCGCGGACTTCGTCATCGCGCATTGCGGGCTTGGCGCCCGGGTGCGCGGCGCGGCCTAGGATACGGGGCGGGGACACCTCATGGCCCAGCTCTCGGACGACTGCTTCGCCCACGGCGGGCCCCTGATGCGGGTCGACGAGGCGCTCGATCTGCTGCGCCGGACCATGGTCTGCGTGACCGCGCCGGAGGCCGTGCCGCTCGCCCAAGGACTCGGCCGGATTCTCGCCGAGGACGTGGTCGCGCCCCACGACGTGCCGCCGTACGACAACGCCGCGGTCGACGGCTATGCCGTGTTCTTCGACGACCTGGATCCGGCGGCCGAGACCCGCCTGCCGGTCACCGGCCGCGCCACCGCAGGCCATGCGCTGGGCCGCGCGGCCCGGCGCGGCGAGGCGATCCGGATCTTCACCGGGGCGCGCATGCCCGAGGGGCCGGACTGCGTCATGATGCAGGAGGACGGCCGCCTGGAGGGCGAAACCGTGGTCTTGCGCCCGGGCTTGAAGCGCGGCGCCAACCGGCGCAAGCGCGGCGAGGACATCGCGGCGGGCCGCACCGTGCTCACCCGGGGCATGCGCCTGCGTCCCCAGGACCTGGGCCAGGCCGCCGCGGTCGGCCGCACCGAGCTCCTGGTCTCGCGGCCGCTCAAGGTGGCGCTGTTTTCCACCGGCGACGAACTGCGCGAGCCGGGCCGGCCGCTCGATGCCGGCTGCATCTACGATTCCAACCGCTATACCATCGCCGCGCTCTTGGCCGGCCTGGGCTGCGCGGTCGACGACCTGGGAATCCTCAGGGATCGCGTGGCGACCTTGCGGGCGGCGCTCGGCCGGGCGGCGCAGGACCACGATCTGATCGTCACCTCCGGCGGGGTGTCGGTCGGCGAGGAGGACCACGTCAAGCAAGCTGTCGAGGCGCTTGGCCGGTTGCACGCCTGGCGCCTCGCCATCAAGCCCGGCCGGCCGATCGCCCTCGGCCAGGTCGGCCGGGTGCCCTTCGTCGGCCTGCCCGGCAACCCGGTCGCGGTCATGGTCACCTTCCTCAACATCGTCCGGCCCATGATCATTCGGCTGATGGGCGGCACCGGGCTGGCCCCGCGCCACTTCCGGGTGCGCGCCGGCTTCGCGTACAAGAAGAAAAAAGACCGCCGGGAGTGGGTCCGGGCACGCCTGGAGCCCGACGGCGCGGCGGGCTGGCGGGCCGTCAAGTTCCCGCGCGACGGCGCCGGCATCCTCTCGTCGATGGTCGAATCCGAGGGCCTGATCGAGCTGCCGGAGGACATGACCGCGCTCGAGCCCGGGACCATGGTCGATTTCCTGCCCTTCAGCGAGGTGACTTCATGAAGCTGCTGTACTTCGCCTGGCTCAAGGTCAAGACCGGGGTCTCGGAAGAGGACGTGACGCCCCCGGCGGAGGTCACCACCGTGGCCCAACTGCTCGCCTGGCTGAAGACCCGCGGGCCGGGCTACGCCGAGGCGCTCTCGGATTTTTCCGCGCTGCGCGTGGCGGTCAATCAGGAGTACGCCAAGCCGAGCGACCCGGTCGCCCCCGGCGACGAGGTCGCGCTGTTTCCGCCGGTGACCGGGGGCTGACGGGATGATCCGCGTGCAGCGGGAGGATTTCGACGTCGGTGCCGAGCTGGCCGGCTTGGCCGCCGGGAATCCGCGGATCGGCGGGCTGGCCGTTTTCGTCGGCCTGGTCCGCGACACGGCCGGCGGCGAGCCGATCGGCGCCATGACGCTGGAACACTATCCCGGCATGACCGAAAAGATGCTCGCGCGCATCGAGGCCGAGGCGAAGAAGCGCTGGCCGCTCGAGGCCAGTCTGGTCATCCACCGCACCGGGCGCCTGGAGCCGGGCGCGCAGATCGTCCTGGTGGCGACCGCCAGCGCGCACCGGCAGGCGGCCTTCGACGCCTGCCGGTTCCTGATCGACTGGCTGAAGACCAAGGCGCCGTTCTGGAAGCTGGAGGAAACCGGCGAAGGCGCCAAGTGGGTGGACGCGCGCGGCCGCGACGATGCCGCCGCCGGCCGCTGGGTCGAAGCCGACCCCGACGCGGCGGAGTAAGGCGGGGCGCCGAGCTTCCCCCGGAAACGCGCTCCACACCCCAACCGACCTTCAAACAGGGAGGCGAGCCATGAAGAACGGCCTGCGGGTGATGGATTCCGATCTCCACGTGATCGAGCCGGGCGAGGTCTACGAGTGCTACCTGGACGCGCGTTACCGCGATCAAGGCCCGCGCTATCTCGGCTGGAGCCCGACCAATTTCCCGCACTGGGAGGTGGCGGGCCGGGTGATCCCGCCCTGGGCGGCCGCGGACGAGGTGATCGGGCCGCAGCGGTTCCTCGATCGGCCCACCGAGGAGATCTACGCGCCGATCCGCGCGCGCGGCTACGACGCGGCCTCGGCGCTTCATGCCATGGACGTCGAGGGCATCGACGTGGCCGTGGTCTACCGCACCTTCGCCCCCATGGTGGTGTCGCTCGACGACCTGGACCCGGGCCTCGCCACCGCCTGCTGCGCCGCGTTCAACGACTGGCTCGCCGATTATTGCCGGGCCGATGCGCGCCGCCTCAAGCCGGCGGCGATCGTTTCGCTGCACGACCCGGAGCTCGCCGCCGCCGAGGCCCGGCGCGCGGTCGAGGCCAAGGGCCACGTCGCGGCGGTGCTGCTGCCCATGCCGGTCAAGGGGCGCTATCTCCACGCGCCCGAATGCGATGTCCTGTGGCGCGAGATCGCGCGCCTCGGCGTGCCGCTCGCGGTCCACGGCACCAGCGGCGGGGCCTGCGACGACTACGTCTCGAACCGCTTCCGGGAGAAGCCCAACTTCCGCACGCTCAACCACGCGGCGAGCTTCCCGCAGGAGCTGATGCTCGCCATGGGCGCGCTCATCATCGGCGGCGTGTGCGAGCGCTTCCCGGATTTACGCATCGCCTTCCTCGAGGGCAACTGCGGCTGGCTGCCGTGGTGGCTGGGCCGGCTCGACGATCAATGGCGCAAGTACGGCGGCGGCGAGAAGACCAGGCTTTCGGCGCTGCCCAGCGCGTACTTCGCGCGCCAGTGCTTCATCGGCACCGACGTCGACGAGGACTTGCTGCGCGTCGTGATCGACCAGGTCGGCGACGACAACATCGTGATGTCGACCGACTATCCCCATGCCGACGGCCCCTACCCCCGCGGGGTCGACACCTTCCTCGCCCTCGACGGCATCGGCCCCAAGTCGAAACGCAAGATCCTCTGGGACAACTGCGTCCGGCTCTACGGCTTCGCGGAAGAGAACGCTACGGCGGCCGGCTGAGTCCGGGGCCGCCGGTCAAACCCCCGGAACGGGACAGCCGAAATTGCGGAACTTCTTTAGGCCTTTGCCTACGCCGCGCTGGCGCTGGCCGCGGAGGCGCGCTGCACCAGCTCGCTGTAGGCGGTCATCAGCTCGCGGGTGATCTCGCCGACGGTGAACTTGTACCGGTCGATCTCGGCGACCGGGGTGACCTCCACGGCGGTGCCGGTCAGGAACACCTCGTCGGTCCCGGCCAGCTCCGCAGGCATGATGGCGCGCTCGATCACCTTGAGGCCGCGCTCGCGTGCCAGGCCGATCACCGTGCGCCGGGTGATCCCGTCGAGGAAGCAGTCGGGGATCGGCGTGTGCAGCTCGCCCCTCTGTAGGAGGAAGATGTTGGCGCCCGTCGCCTCGGCGATCCGGCCGCGGTAGTCGAGCATCAGGCAGTCGCTATAGCCCTTGGCCTCGGCGGCGTGCTTGGACAGGGTGCAGATCATGTAGAGGCCCGCGGCCTTGGTGTTGGTCGGCGCGGTGTCCGGGGCCGGGCGGCGCCAGGGCGCCACGGTCATGCGGATGCCCTTGAGCCGCGCCTCGGGCGAGAAATAGGCCGGCCATTCCCAGGCCGCGATGGCGACGTGGATCGTGGTCTGCTGCGCCGAGACGCCCATCATCTCGCTGCCGCGCCAGGCGACCGGGCGCACGTAGCCGTCGACGATGTTATTGGCCCGGAGCACCTCCAGGGAGGCGGCGTCGATCTCCGCCACGCTGTACGGGATCTCGAAGCCCAAAACCCGGGCCGAGGTGTGCAGGCGCTCGTGGTGTTCGGTCATCTTGAAGATGACGCCGTTGTAGGAGCGCTCGCCCTCGAACACGCAGCTCGCGTAATGCAGGGCGTGGCTGAGGACGTGCAGCTTGGCCTCCCGCCAGGGCCGGAGTTCGCCGTCGAACCAGATGACGCCGTCGCGGTCGTCGAAGGGAAGCATGGACATCTCCGCCGCCATGAATGTTGTTGCCGCCTGCTGCGCGCCCCACGGCGCGCGCTTGCCCCCATCCGGCCGCGCGCCGGCCGCGGGACAAGGAGCAAGATTATAACCCGGATTGGCCCGGAATTGTTACTCCCTGTCGAAAGTGGATTGCGCGATCTACCATTCGTGGTCCATATATGTCAACATGACTGACATTAAATCGGGCGCCAATCCCCTCTTCCTGCGCGAGGAGGAACTGCGCCGGGCGATCGAGCTGTTGTTTTTCGCCTACCGCGACTTCACCGCGGAGCCGGACCAGATCCTGGCGCAATACGGGTTCGGGCGGGCGCATCACCGGGTCGTCTATTTCGTCGGGCGGCATCCCGCGATCACGGTCACCGAGCTGCTGAAGATCCTGCGGATCACCAAGCAGAGCCTCTCGCGGGTGCTCGGCCAGCTTATCGCCGAGGGTTTCATCGTGCAGCGTCCGGGCGTGCGCGACCGGCGCCGGCGGCTGCTCGAACTGACCGAGGCGGGCCGGGCGCTGGAACGCCGCTTGACCGAGAACCAGCGCGCCCGCATCGCCCGCGCCTACCGGGAAGCCGGCGCCGAGGCGGTCGAGGGCTTTCGCATGGTCCTGTTCAACATGATCGACGAGAAGGATCGCACGCGTTTCGCGCAGCGCGACGCGGCGCCCCGGCCCGGCGCCGCGCCGCTCTCGGCCCCGCCCGTCCGCCGCTAGGCGCAACGTGCCAAGGGTCCTATAATCCGGCCCATGGGACAGGACAGGCCGCACATCCTGGTGGTCGACGACGACAGGCGCCTGCGCGAACTGCTCCACAAGTACCTGACCGAACAGTGGTTCCGAGTCACCACTTCCGGCGATGCGGCCGATGCCCGCGCTAAGCTCGCCGCGATCGCCTTCGACCTGATCGTGGTCGACATCATGATGCCCGGCGAGTCCGGCCTGGAGCTCACGCGCTGGCTGCGGCAAAACCACCAGGTGGCGGTGCTCTTGCTCACCGCCATGGGCGAGCCGGAGCAGCGCATCGCGGGGCTGGAGAGCGGCGCCGACGACTATCTGCCCAAGCCCTTCGAACCGCGCGAGCTGGTGCTTCGGATCAACGCCATTCTGCGCCGGGTGGAGGCGCCGGCCGGGCGGGCGGCCGGCAAGATCTACTTCGGCGGATTCTGCTTCGATCTGGCCCGCGAGGAGCTGCGCAGGGGCGATCATTTCGTCCGCCTGACCGCGGCCGAGGCCGCGCTGCTCAAGACCCTGGCCCGCCAGCCGGGGGTTCCGGTCAGCCGCGATACGCTGAGTTCCGAAAGCCCGATCATCGGCAACACGCGGGCCATCGACGTGCAGGTGACCCGCCTGCGCCGCAAGATCGAGGTCAACCCCAAGTTCCCGCGCTATCTCCAGGCGGTGCGCGGCGTGGGATACATGCTGATGCCGGACTGACGAACATGACGAACCAGACCGCCCAGCCGCGCCGGAGACCCTCGCTCGTTAAGCGGATTCTGCCGCGCACGCTGCTCGGGCGTTCGCTCTTGATCATCGTCTCGCCGCTCGTCCTGCTCCAGGTGATCTCGACCTGGGTGTTCTACGACCGGCACTACGACACGATCACCAAGCGTCTGGCCCAAGGCCTGGCCGGCGACATCGGCACCGTCATTCAGGTGATGATCCGCAACCCGGGCTCGGTCGAACGGCTGCAGGTGTTCCGCCTGGCCGACCGGTCCATGCGCCTCAAGCTCACGTTCATCGAGGACGGCCGCCTGCCGGACCGCACGCCGACCGAATCGCTGAACATTTTCACCAACGTGCTCGACCACAAGCTGACCTTGGCGCTCAACGAACACGTCGGCCGGCCGTTCCTGATCGACACCCGCTCGCGCGAGGACGAGGTCGAAATCCAGGTGCAGCTGGCCGACGGCGTCCTGCGCGCCCTGGTGCCGCGCGAGCGGCTGTTCAGCTCGACCACCTACATCTTCATCATGTGGATGGTCGGCAGCTCGATCGTGCTGTTCGCGGTCGCGGTGCTCTTCATGCGCAACCAGGTGAAGCCGATCCGCCGCCTGGCACACGCCGCCGAGAGTTTCGGCAAGGGCCGCGACGTCACCGACTTCAAGCCCGAAGGCGCCACCGAGGTGCGCCAAGCGGCGGCCGCCTTCCTGCAGATGCGCGACCGCATCAAACGGCAGATCGACCAGCGGACCGAGATCCTCGCCGGGGTCAGCCACGACCTGCGCACCCCGCTTACGCGCATGAAGCTGCAACTCGCCATGCTGCGGGCCACGCCGGAGGCGGACAGCCTGGAATCCGACGTCACGGAGATGGAGCGGATGGTCGAGGGCTACCTCGCCTTTGCCCGCGGCGAGGGCAGCGAGCCGCCGCGGCCGACCGAGGTCTCGGCGCTCCTGCGCGACGTGGTGGCGCAGATGAAGCGCGACGGCGGGGTCATCGACCTGCACGTCGAGCAGGCGATCACCGTGCCGCTCAGGCGGGAGACCATGCGGCGTTGTCTGACCAACCTGATCGCGAACGCCCAGCGCCACGGCGAACACGTCTCGCTCAGCGCCGGGCAGCGCGGGCGGATGATCGAGATCACCATCGACGACGACGGGCCCGGCATCCCGGCCGCGCAACGCGAGGACGTGTTCAAGCCCTTCTTCCGGCTCGAGGGCTCGCGCAACCCGGAAACCGGCGGGGTCGGCCTGGGGCTCACCATCGCGCGCGACGTGGTGCGCAACCACGGCGGGGATCTCACCCTGGAGGAGGCGCCCGGCGGGGGCCTGCGCGCCCGCCTCCGCCTGCCGGTTTGATCGGGCGGAACGCTTCGCAACCTCGGCGGACGGCGCCCCTTTGAGTGTTCGAATCCGGGGACAGTATACTATTTAATGGCCGGCGTCCGCGCTTTTCCTGGGCGCCCCCGACCCAACCCGACGATGCCCAGTGCGTCACGGAAAATAGTATACTGTCCCCGGATTACCCCGGATTACCGCTATGCCTAGCGGTTACTTCGCCGCGGCGTCCCGCGCGAAGGCGCCCTTGAGCTCGTCCAGGCCCTCGGCGATGCGGTGGTTCAGAACCTCGGCCGCCTCGCCGTTCGACTTGGCGCTCATATCGGCCAGCTCGCGCAGGTTCGCGAGCGCCAGCTGGTGGGCTTCCTTCACGAGCTCCGCCTGCTTCGCCCACTTGTCCTCGGGCTTTCCGGGCTTGGCCAGCTCGGTCAAGGCCATCGAGGCCCCCTCCATCGCCTGGCGCAGGAACTCGGCCTGCCGCTGCACGACGGCGTAGGCGCCCTCGTAGGCGACGCGGTTGGCCGCGGTGACCGCCTCGATATTCCGCTTCTGGGCCTCGATCAGAATGCCGGTATCCACGCCGGGCAGCTTGAACTGCTCGGCGAATTTGTTGAAATCCAGGAAGCTGCCGAAATCGCCGTCCAGGAACGGGTTCCCGGTCTTCGCCCTTGCCTTGGCCATCGTCCTTGTCTCCTCGTCTCGCCGGCCCTGAGCCGATAGATGTTGCGGTGCACAATGCGGCCCCAATATGGCCCCAAGCCGGGCCCCTGTCAAGGGAAAATTGGTGCGCTGCACAATAAGGCTTAAAGCCCAGTATATATGGGTATTTTGTTAACCAGCGGCGGTGTCTTTTCGCAGGCGCGAGGAGCCCCCGGCCAGGACCTCGAGCCGGCGCAGATTGCGGTCCAGGGCGGCCATCGTCCTGGCCATGTCGGGGCTATCGTCCCGCAGCCAGACGCGCAGGGTGGCGAGATAAACGGCGGCAAGCGCCTTGACCCGCAGCACGCCCCTTAGGCCCCCGGCGGAGAGATTCGCCGCCTCCAGCATGCAGGCCATGGAGCGTCGGAGGCGCGCCAGGCTGCACGGCGCGGCGAGCGGGTCGCACGCCTGGTCGCAGATGATGATGCCGAGCGCTTGCCGGTAGGGTTTCAGGGCGTCGAAGCGGCGCATGAGGACGTCGAACAACCGGTCGCGTGCGCCGCCCTCGCGGGCCTCGGGCTCCTCCGCCTCAAGGACCTGCATGTCGATCCCGCGCGAGAAGGCGTCGAGAATCGCCTGTTTGGACGGGAACACCGGGTAGATCTTGGAGAGCGGCAGTTTGGCCGCCTCGGCGATTTCGGCGAGCGAGAGGTCGCGCCAGCCGACCTCGACGGCAAGCCGCATGGCGGTCTCGATGACGTGCCGGGGAATCTCGGCCTTCGTGACCATCGCGCCTCCCTCGGCCCATTATACGCCAATCGCCAATCCTTGCGACTTCGGATTCCGCTGGGCACGCCCGCGAAGACTTTGCCCCAAGGCCCCCGGGCTTGGGAACCGGGACTGAAAAGCTCCTGGTTCCAATATTATATGGCGAGCGCGGGGCAAAACCAAGGCCGGCACGGGGCAAAACCAAGGCCGGCATGGGCCGGCGACGCGCCGCGCGCGGCGCGTCACCCCTGCTTGATCCCGGCGACCTGCCCGCCGGTGATTGCCACCAGATCCGCGGGCGAGAGCCGGAAGACCGCGTTCGGCGTGCCGGCCGCCGCCCAGATCTCCTCGAAATTCAGCAGGTCCTCATCGATCAGGGTGACGAGCGGCTCCCGGTGGCCGATCGGCGGCACGCCGCCGCTCGAAAAACCGGTCCGCGCCCGGACGAACGCGGCATCGGCGCGGCCGATCGCTTCGCCCAGGCGAGCGGCCAGGGCCTTTTCGTCCACCCGGTTGGCGCCGCTCGCGATCACCAGCACGGGGCGGTCCGACTCCTTGGCCCGGAACACCAGCGACTTGGCGATCTGCCCAACCGCGCAGCCGAGCGCGGCGGCCGCCTCGGCGGAGGTGCGGGTGCTCACGGGAAACTCGCGCAACTGAAAGTCGAAGCCGCGTTCGGCGAGCGCGTCCCGCACCCGCCGCGTGCTCGGTTTGCTCGGCGGCCCGGTCACGACGCCAGTTCGCGGCTCCGCCGCGTCGCCTCGGCGATCGCCCGGGTCATGAGCGGCTGAAGCCCGTCCGGCGCCATCAGGACCTCGAGCGCCTCCAGCGTGGTGCCGCCCGGGCTGGTCACGTTCTCGCGCAGGGTGCTGACGGGTTCGGCGGCGCGATGAATCAACTCGCCGACGCCCGCGACGGTTTCGCGCGCAAGCTTCATGGCCAGCGCCCCGGGCAGGCCGGCCTCGACGCCGGCTTTCGCCAGGCATTCGATCAGCAGGAAGACGTAGGCCGGCCCGCCGCCCGAGACCGCGGTGACCGCATCGAGCAGCGCCTCGTCCTCGACCCAGGCGACCTCGCCGACCGCGGCCATGAGCGCGCCGCAGGTCTTGCGCTGATCGGCGCCGACCTGCGCGTTGGCGCACAGCACGGTCATGCCGCGGCCGACGGCCGCCGGCGTGTTCGGCATGGCGCGCACGATCGCGGCCGATTCGCCCAGATGGCGGGCGTAGTAGCCGATGGTCTTGCCCGCGGCGATCGAAAGAAACACCGTGCCCGGCCGCGCCAGGCGGGCGTAGCCCGGCAGGACAGAGTCCATTTGCTGCGGCTTGACGGCGAGCACCGCCACCACGGGGCCATAGTCCGCCGGCAGGTCCGCGGCATCGGCCAGGCCGGCGACGCCTTTGGCCATGGCCTCGGTGCGCAAGGCGTCGCTCGGTTCGACCACGGTGATTTCCGCCGGCTTGACGCCGCGCGCCAACCAGCCGCGGAGCAGCGCACCGCCCATCTTGCCGCAACCGATCAGGAGCAGCGGGCCGCCGATCCGCATGGCCGGGCCGTTGGGGGTTGTCGGCTCACGCTTCGCCGACGGTGTCCATCCGCGCCACGCGCAGCGCGTCGGCCACCGTCCGGCCGCCCCAGACGATCAGCTGCAGGGCGGGATAGAAGCGTTCGCATGCGATTACCGCCGCATCGACGAGATCCTCGAGCTGCTCGACGCCGACGCCCGGCGCACCGCGCAGCGGCAGGGTATGGCGATAGATCGCCGCCGCCTCGTCCGACACGACGTCGAAGTGGCCGAGCCACGAGGTCTCGTTCACCGTGGCCAGCAGCTCGTAGACCATGGCCTTTTTGGTCTCCGGCACCCGCAGGTCCATATGGCAGGAGAAGAACAGGGCGCTCATCTCCGGCTGCCAGACGAAGTGCATGCGATAGCCGCACCAGCGGCCGGTGACCTCGGCCATGAGTTCCGAGTCGCCGTAGCGGTCGAAGCGCCAGCCGTTGGCGCCGATCAGTTCCTCCAAAAGGTCGAGCGGATTGCCCGCAATGTCAGGATTTCGGCGTGCAAGGCTTGCCATGGCGCGACGGATCTCCCTTCGGTTGCCGGCGCCGGGAACGCCGCCGGCGGCACAGGTGCAGCACCCGCTCGACCAACGAGATATGGCACATTATGCGCTGGCACCCACCAGATATAGGGTGCCAAATTCGACACGCCCTTGCAAGCGCCGAATGACCGATGCGGCGCCTGTCGCCGCCGCGACCTCGTGACCGGACCGCCGGGGTCGCGTCCGGCCCGCCGCTTGGGCCTCTGCCTCGGCGCAAAACCGGCGCTCGTCCTTTGACGGGGCGATCCGGGTCCGATCGTCCCACCGCGCCGCCAGGAGGCTTCGGCGTGCCGAAGGGTCCGTTGGCCGCGAGGCCCGGGCAAACGAGGGACTCCCGAGAAAAGCCCTTTACCGGCGAATTAGAAACTGCATTCTATTCCGTGGCGGGCATAAAATGCCTGTGTCCTTGGCGAGCCCACCGGGTGGAACCGGGGACGCGCTGGCGGGTTCGACGGCCGGTCCGCCTTGCCGGTCCGGCCCGCCGATAATAAAGCGGCCGACGCGCGTTACGTTGATGCGAGATGCGTCGATGTGAGGTAGGCTCATGAAGGCGCGCCGGCGCGAGGCACAAGGCGTGCAGGAAAGGGAGGAATTTCATGAAGGACTTGAAGAGACTGATCGCAAGCGTCGTGGCTGTCGCGGCCCTGGGCTTCGGCCCTGCCACCGCAGCGGATCTGACCCTGGCGGTCGTCAGCGGCTCCGAGGGCGACGGGCTCCGGGCCGCCGCCGAGGACTACGCCGCGCTCAAGGGCATCTCCATCGACATCGTCCAGGCCCCTTACCAGAACCTTTTCGAGAAGGAGGCCAATGCCGGCGCCACCCGGTCCGGGGCCTACGACATCATCCTCATGGACGATCCGTGGCTGCCGTTCTTCGCCGAGAACGGCTACCTCGAAGAGCTCGGGCCCTATTTCAGGGCCATCGGCACCGACGGGCCGGACAGCGACTTCCTGGCCAAGTCCCTGGCCGTCTGCCGCAATCCCTATGGCACCGGGAAATACGTCTGCCTGCCTTACGTCGGCAACGCGCAGATGTTCTTCTATGATGCCGAGCAGTTCGCCAAGCAGGGCGTGAGCGGCGCGCCCCGGAACTGGGACGACGTCCTCAAGGCCGGCGGCGCGATCACCAAGGCCGGCGGGCGGCGCAACTACGGCTACGTCATGCGCGCGGCCGAGGGCAACCCGGTGGTCGCCGACTTCATGCCAATTTTCTGGTCCTACGGCGGCACCCTGTTCGACGCCAACCGCAAGCCGAACCTGCTGACATCCGAGGCGCAGCAGGCGATAGAGGTGTTCCTGAAGCTCAAGGACATCTCGCCGCCCGGCGTTGAAAGCTTCAACGCCGACGAGGTCGGAACCTTCATGGCCCAGGGCACGGCGGCGTCCTCGATCAACTGGCCGAACTGGGTCGGCACTTTCGAGGATCCGAACCAGAGCCGGGTCGTGGGCAAGATCTCCTACAGCCCGATCCCGTCGGGCACCCATGCCGGCAGCTCGGAGATCGGCCACTGGCTGGTGGGAATCATGTCTGGCTCGAAGAACAAGCAGGCCGCCTTCGACTTCATGGTCTGGGCGACCTCGCCGGAGCAGATCAAGAAGTCGGCCCTGCGCGGCAACCCGCCGGTCCGGTTCTCGGTCTTCACCGATCCGGAACTGACGTCGCAGAAGCGCTTCCGGCACTACCCGGTGTTGATGAACGCGATCAACTTCTCGACGCCGCGGCCGCGCCATCCCAAGTGGCCGGAGATCGAGAACGCCTTCGGCGTCGAGCTGTCGAAGGCCGTCGCCGGCCAGATCGGCGCCAAGGAGGCGCTGGCCAAGGCCAACGAGGAGATCGGGAAGATCATTGCGCGCTAGAGCGCGCCGGCGACGGGCGGCCCTGCCTGGGCGGCCCGTCGCCGTCCTAGCACCCTCTCTCATAATAGGGTGGTACGTGTGATCGTCTTTTCGGGTCCTTTGGTAGGCTTGCGGGGAACCGTGGCCCCAGTGGGGCTGCGTAAGTCCCCGCAAGGTCGCGCCGGCGATGCGGGGCATCGTCAAGCGGCGCTGACGCCCGCCAAAGGGCGCGAAAGGCGACCCTTCGGGCGGTCCTGGGCGGCCATCGGGCGGCGTCGCGCCTGCCTGCGCGAAGCCGAGGCTTCGCTTCGGCGGCGTCGCGCGGCCCTCGTGATGAGCCCCGCATCACGTCGAACCGCGCTCCTAACCGAATGAC
>JBHIDD010000012.1:0-16949 GCA_046759925.1 Kiloniellaceae bacterium | reverse complement strand
CCGGTAATGTTTCGCACAGTAGTCATCGAACCCCGGGCCGAGCCGGATCCGGCCATCGGCGAGATGTCGCCGCCGCTGCACGCGATAGACGCGGTCCGCGATGACTTTCCGGCAGACGACGCAGCGCGCCGCCGTATGTTCAGCTGGCATCGGGCGTCTTGAACAAGAGGTCGTTGCCGGGCACGTGCGGCTCGCCGCGGAAGTTGTCGATGTTGTCGAAGGCATCCCGGCAGGTGGCCAGCTGCTTGTCGCAGCCGGCCCGGATCGTCACCGGGTCGCCGGCCTGTACGTCAAAAGGCATCGGCAGGAAGAGGGTGACCGTCGGCGGCGAGACCGAATACTGCTTCACTTCCCGCTTCAAGCCTGCGTTGGGCGGCGTCGGCGAGACCGTATCCAGGAACGTGATCAGCCCGCCGGTGAGCAGCGCCTCGGCGGCATCGCCGGTGTAGTCGATCGTGAACGTCCGGTTGTCGACGACCGAGGCGACGTTCGCCTCGATGGTGAGTGCCTGGATGGGCTCCCAGACCACGGAGCCGTCGTTCGTCTGGTCGGACGGCGATCCGCCCAGGCCCAAGTTCCAGGCCGGTTCGCCGGAGGCCGAGGTGCCGGCGGTCACGCAACGGAAATGCCGGTCGTTGAACGTCGTCGGCTTGACCACGGCGCCGGTCGCCGCGTCACGGGCCTGGCGCGCCGTATACGCGGTGAGCGGCTGCCACACAGGCGGGTCGAGGCGCACTTGGCAGCGCGCATCGCCGAGGTCGGCGCGGCAGGCGGGCGTCGTCAACTCGACGACCTGCTGGGCGTAAAGCTGGGCGAGACCGCGCAGCTCGGCCACGAACGCGTCGTCCCGGATCGACACCTCGCCGATCTTCCCCCGGCGCAGCTTGAGCGCGCCCTGGGCGAGGTCCCGCCAGTTGACCAGGAAAATTTTTACTTCGGCGAAGTCGTAGCGTCCGGCCCGGATGTCGGCCGCCGTGATCGCCGCCGAATCGAGAACGCCGAGCACATCGAGGTTGTCGACCTTGAGATCGGCGCCGGTCTTGATGCCGGTGCGCGTATAGCCGGTCGCGGCGGCGTAGGTGAGCGGGCCGTCGCCGTCCGCGAGGTCGATGGTGAGGTCACGGTCGTGTTCGGTAAAGCCCAGAATCGTGCCGTCGGTACGCTTGACCTTCCAGCAGGTGGCGAGCGAGGTGGCGGCTTGGCCGAGATGCGCGGCGAGGCCCGAGGAGACCGACTTCATCCCCCTGCGCTCCTGGCGGAGCTTCCACCCTCCGCAGCGGCAGCGCCGCTGCTGCGGAGGACGGGTCGTGGGACTAGTCCTCCGGAGCCGAATGGAATGAGGCGAAGAAGGATCACAGCCGCGCCTCGAGCAGCTCCAGGCCGCTCACGCCGGTTGTCTTGCCGCTGCGCAATTCCTGGATCAGGCCCTCGTCCTCGGCGAAATGCACCGGCACGCGGAACGCCCCGCCCCAGGTGACGTTGACCGCGGTGGGCGAGACGCCCGCGCCCGGCGGGTTGGCAAAGGTCACGATGCCGGTCGAATAGTCCACCGTGAAGTCGTCCGGCGAGCCGCCTTCGCTGAGCGCCACCCCGTCGACCGCGACCTTGACCGTGCCGTTCTCCGGTTTCTGGATCGTGCGGGTGTGCGCGGCCGTCGCGCCGACCAGGTAGCGCTTGACCATCTGGAAGGTCGTCGTCGTGCCGTCGCCCAAAAAGCTCTCATCCGCCGTGTTCTGCAACGGCTGGTCGGTGGCGGAGACCTTCGACTCGTCGCCCGGCTCGAAGCTGCCGGCGGTCGTGTTCCAATCGTTCCAGTCGCGGGCCAGGAACGAATGCACCGGCCCCTCGACGGCCTCCCAGATGCGCAGGATCTCGTAGACGTCCGAGATCTTCCTGACGTAGCGCAGCCTGAGCTTGCGGAGCTTCTGGGACCAGAGCTGGTTGACTTTCCGGAAGCCCGAGCCGGTGAAGACCTGCCGCGTCGAGGTCCTGGGCGTGGTCGACGAGCCGAACCGCACGGCCTTCGGCATGATCACGTCGTCGTAGTGCGCCATCTAGCGTAACGACTCCAACAGTTCGTGCCCCGATGCACATAAGAAGGGATTCACCACGCCTGCCTGCCCGTCCTCCGCAGCAGCTGCGCTGCAGCTGCGGAGGGTGGACGCGAAGCCGAGGCTCCCGGCCTCCGCAGCCGAAGCGGCTGCTTCGGCGGAGGCGGCTCGCTTCGGCGAAGGCAGGAAGGCACGAAGGCCCTTCGACAGGCTCAGGGCGAGGTTTTCATGCTGAGCTTGTCGAAGCATCTTGGTGTCTTCGTGGTGAAAAATCCGTCGCTCCCAAAGGTTATCTTCTGTCGGAAAGGGAACACTAGAAGTTGCGCCGGTGCGCCCGCTGGGCGAAATCGAGCGCCTCCGCCGCCGCCTGCCCGACGCTCCGGCCGAAGCCCATCGGATCGGCCGTGCCGGGCGGCGGGTTGACGTTGATGGTGATCGCCATACCGCCCTCGAGCTGTTCGGCCACGTTCCGCTGCTGCGCCCGGTTTAGCACCAGTTCGCCTGCGTGCAGGATGGCCGGCACCGCGCCGCCGGCCTGGAACCTGGGCGCGTTCTCGAACCATGTTGCGGGGGCGACGGCTGCGGGAACCGGCGTCGAACCCACGAGGCCGCCTTCGTGGAATATCGGTTTAGGTACAGGAATCGGCGCCGTGAAGGGTGCGGCGCTCGGACGGAAAATGCCGCCGAGAATGTTCGGCAGATTCTTGGCGAGATCTTCGAGCAAGCCCTCCAACGGTTTGGTCACGAAAATCCTGAGCGCGATCTGGGTGATGGTGCGATGCAGCGAGCGGAGCACCTCGTCGAGCGCCTTGCCCTGGATAATCGCCTCCTCGAACTCGGTCGAGACCGCGTGTCCAAGATCCCGCATGGCATCGGCGAACCGTTGACCGCTCCGGCTGGCGTCCTCGAAATTCACTCCGGCCCGTATGACGGCGCGGTTGAAGGTGTCCTGGTCGATCGCATCCGCATCCAACAGCCCTTTGAGCCGATCGAGTTCGTCGGCGTAACGTTCGGCAGGCGTGCGAACGGCTGCAAAGGCCGCCTCGCCTTCGGCCATGACTTCGTTGAACGAACGCTGTGCGTCGGCGGCGTCCTTTTCCGCCTTCGCGATCCGGGCCAGCTCGCGCCGGAGCTGGCCTATGTCGGCCTCGATCTTGACGGTGAGCCTGTCGATTTCGGCCATGCCTGTGCTACCTTTCCGGTCGCTTTGGGGAAGGCTTTACGCGTTTCCTATTGGTCTTCGTGCTTTCGCTGTGCGCCTGCGCAGGCGCGGTCGACAATCAATACTGCTTGACCGTTCCGGCGTCCTACAGTCGGGGATATCTCGTGGCACCGGGCGTGCCGCCCGGCGCGTGATTCTCGGAGCCACGGCCGGAGCTTTCCGTCATCTCACCTGCTGACGCGGTTAACGGCGGGCCGTTTTCCACGGCGGCTCGTCGGGAAACCGCCGCTTCATGTCCTCGATGGTCTCGATCTCCTCGTCGCTGAACCCGCCGTCGTCCCCAGGGGCGCAGTGGGCCTCGATCCAACCCTCATATGCGGCCCAGAACTCGTGCGGCGTCGCCGCCCAGAACGCCGCCGGTGGCCAGCCGAGCCGGCCGAGCGCCACCTTCATGTATTCCCGGAGGTAGGCCTTGGGATCTTGGAGGGTTCTGTTTCGGGCGGCGCGCCGGCTTTTTTTTGAGGCGCCCCGCCGAAGGCATAGTTCCGGCAGAACTCGGTCAGCGCCAGGATCGTCTTGTGCGTACCCTCCGCCACGATCGTCTCGCCGAGCCGCTCGTTCTCCACCGCATGGCCGCAGTGGCGGAGGCAGGCGTGGGCGAACTTCACCAGCTCGCGCGCCGTGATCTGGGCGCGCTCCAGGCGCTGGCCGATGTCGTAGAGGTTGGTCTCGATCGCCTCCTCGATCTCCGCCACCGCCCCGAAGGTGGGGCGGAGCAGGTAGATTTTCCCGCCCAGCTTCAGCTCGACCTCGCCGCGCGCTTCATTCGCCATCTCCGGCTCCCATTCTGCCCGCCCTGGCATTACGCCGCGAAGTACTGCGGCGTGCCGTGGGAGTTGAGCGTGAGCGTAAAGGTCTCGGCCCCGTCGTGGTCGCCGGTGCGCTCGTAGTTGCTGATCTGGAACTGGACTTCCAGCCGGTCGCCGTTCTCGAAGGTAAGCTGGAACCAATTGATCGTCTGGTCGAAGGCCCAGCCGCGCACCGTCTCCTCGACCGCGGAGTCCTGGAAGACGCCGGCCGCCGAGACCGTGATCGAGCGCACGCCCGCGCCCGAGAGGCGCTGCTGCCAGCCGTCATCGTCCTTGGTGGTGACGTCCACGTCCTCGCCGTTGACCGTCCAGGCCGTGGTCCTCAAGCCCGCGATGGTGGTGTAAACCTGCGGGCTGCCGCCGGCGGTATCCGCCTTGAGGAGCACCAGTTTGCCTTTCTGTGCCGCCATGTTCGCCCTCCTGGCTAATAGTTGTCAGCACTCAGATGACAGGACCGCTTCTGACATCCGACGACTGTCATCTGACATCCGACAACTGTCATCTGACATCTGAAGTGGGCCTACCTGGCCCGTTGAACCGCCTGCCTGGCGGAATCCGATATGAGCCATCGGATGTCGGTTGTCAGACGACGGCTCTCGGTTGCTGGCGGACATCCCCGGACAGCGGCGTTTCTCGACCGTCATCCGATCCCTGTCATCTGACATCCGCCGGCCGCCCGCCGCCATTCCTCGGCGTAGGCCGCGTTTTCGTGGCCCGGCATGTCCGGCGTGCCGCGCGTGAAGTGGACCACCTTCGGGTCGATCCCGGGCGCCGACCAGCCCTCGAGCCAGTTCCACGCCTCCGGCACGCCGGCGATCTCGTCGTCGGCCAGCCAACAGATGCCGTGCAACCAGTCGCGCGGCATGTTGTTGACCGCATACGGCGTAAGCCCGGTACACCGGCCCGGCCGCAGCACCATGAGGGACGACCAGTTCTTGCGGTCATAGACCGTCTGGATGTTGCCGGTCATCTTCGTGGGCTCCGGCGGCCGGTGCGCGTGCTTAACGCAGGCGAGCGCGGCCTCGCCGGCCAGATCGAGAAGTTCCGCTATATCGGCCAGCCAGAGCATGTCGGGATCGCAGAAGACGACGGGCTCGTCCCCGTAGTCCTCCAGCAGCGGCACGCAGAACCGGGTGTAGGAGAAGTCGGTCGAGAAAGGTTTGCCGTCGCGCTCGTCCCACATCTGGCCGCGGGGATCGACCCGGTAGGCCCGCCAGTAGAGGCCGCGGGCGCGCAGCTCCCAGTCCTTGAGTGCGATGATCTCGACCGGAATCGAGGCGTGCGCGAGCAGCGAATATCGGCAGACCTCGTAGGCGAGCGCATCGCGCTGGTCCCAGCCGATGTAGACGCGGAGCATGGCGATGTCGGCCGTCAGGCGTAGGCCACGCAGGCTTCGCAGGGCGTCCCGCGAACGTCCTTCTTTAGGTGGGCCGCGCGCAGGGCCTGGAAGCGCTCCGAGTTCCAGGCGTCCATGAAGCTCTGCCGGGTCAAATCGCCCATGTGAAACCGGCCGTCATGGTCGAAGCAGCAGGCCGACAGCTTGCCGTCCCACGTGACGTGGCCTTCCGTGAAGACCGCCCAGCAGGGAATCGGATCGCGCAAGGCATCGAGCCGGCCGCGGTTGCCGGCGGTGACATCCCAGCCGCGCTCCCGTTCGGCCCCGGAGACGAAATCGGCTTGGCTGTAAAGGGGCAGGGCATAGACCTCGTCGACGTAAGGTGCGATCCGGCTGATCGTTTCCTGCATGCGTTCGCCCTGTTCGCCGTCGTAGGCGATGTACGAGGCATAGAGACCGCACCTGTGCCCGGTCTCGCGGGAGAGGGTTTCGCGCACGCCGTGGGCCGCGCGGAGGTTATCGAAGATCGCCTCGAACAGCCGCGGCTTGACCCGGGCAATCGCTTCGAACTGGTCCTTGTCGGCGTAGTTGAGCGAGAACTTCAGGCTGTCGAGCCCGGCGTACATGCATTGGGCGACCTTCTTCGGCGCGCACAGCGAGCCGTTCGTCGTGAGGAACACATGGGGATACTTGGCCTCCTGCTTGGCGAAGCGCACCGCCTCGGGCAGCCACGGCACCAGGAACGATTCGCCCAGATAGAACAGGCCGATCTCCTCGACCCCGGCCGCGCGCATCTCGATGAGCAGCCGTTCGAAGAGGCTGCGGTCCATGTCCTTCTGTTCCCGCAGCCTTTGCGAGCGGGCGCAGAACGCGCAGGCGAAGTTGCAGCGCGCGGTGAGCTCGATCTTGACGGATTTCGGCGCGGGCAGGATCGTGCCCCGGTACTCGGGCCTGATCCCGGTAATCGCGTCGATGCGCTCGGTAATGGTCATCGCCGTCCTTCGGTCGGTAAAAAACCCGCCGCGACGGCGGGCCGGTTGGTCGTCATTTGCCTGTCGCTTGGCGACTGGGCGGCCTCAATCCCCGAATCGGTAGCCGAAATATTCGATGTCGTCGGCGCACATTTTTTTCGATCAGTCCGCAGGCCTTCCAGCCGCAGGTACTCGAGTCCGCCGACCGTTCACTCCGGCGGGCGCATGATGTGATCGCCGGCCAGGACGAGGATGTCCCGCCAGCCCCAGGATTTCAGAAGATCGGCCGCCGCGTCCTTCGGGTGACCGTAAGCCGTATCGTTGCCCTTCTGCTCGATCACGAAATGGGGCCTCCAGCGCCGGATCGTCGCCTCGCCGCCCCGGATGACCTGAAGCTCGTAGCCCTCGACATCGATCTTGATGAAGTCGACGTTGCCCAGGTCGAACGAATCCAGCGTCCGCATCGGCAGTCCGCAGAACACCTCTTTGCCTTCCGTGGCGTACTTGTTGCCCGGATGGTCGCCGTCGAGGCTGACATGGGCGCCGCCGGTCTGGCCGTTCGGCACCGTGACCTCGACCTCGCCTTCGGCGTTGCCGAGGGCCGCGCGGTGCAGGGTGCAGTTCTCCACCGTCACGTTGTAAGGGAAGATATCGGCGAAGAGCGGCACCGGCTCGAAGGCGTGTACGTGCTCGAAATAGCGCTGCAGCCACATGGCCCACAAGCCCACGTGCGCGCCGATATCCAGGCAGACCCGCCGGCGCTGCTTCGGCTGGTGGCGCATCGCGGCCTCGAGCTTGTGGTACTGGTACGTGAGCTTGCCCTCGACGGTGCGCGCCCGCTTCGAGTTGTGCATCCAGTCGACGAAGTGCTCCTCCATTTCCGGCAGCCAGACGCCGCCGGTCAGCTTGGCCCGCGGCGGGTGATTCACGGCAAACCCTCCAGGTGGGCGGCCACAGCCTCGGGCCGGATCGCCGCCATGGCGGCCTCGCAGTGTTCGCAGGGCACCCGCTGTCCGCAGGGCGAGTCGCCATCGGCCGGCTCGTAAAGGTTAATATGCGCGTCGTAGCCGGTGTTGGCCGGCGAGGTCATGCCGCCGAAGATCACGACCGCCGGGATATCGAGCGCCGCGGCGGCGTGATGTAGGCCGCCCTCGGGCAGCACGGCCGCCTTCGCACCCAAGAGCGCCGCACAGGCATCCATGAAGCTCGCGGTCACCAAATGCCGCACGCCCTCGAGCAGGCGGGTTCCCGGCGGGCCGAGCTGCACCCAGGGCAGCCGTATCTCGTCGACCAGCGCCTGCCAGCGCGCCCAGCCCCAGTCCTTGTTGGGGCTGGCGCCCGCCTTGACGTGCGGCTCGACCACGATATAGCCCCGCGGCGCGATGCGCGGGGTGTAAAGCTCGCCGGGCGTGCAGCGCCAAGAGGTGTAGCGCCACGGCAGGCGGGGATCCTTGACCTTGGTCGTCAACCGCCGGCCGGGAAACACCGCCGCGAAGTCCCGGGCCATGCGCGCGTAGTCGATATACGGGCGGCAGCCCGGACCGTTGACCAAGCGCAGATGACTGTCGTTCTGACACGCTTGCCGGGGGGTCAGGATGCGCGGGTTGCCCTCCCAAAGGGACGACCACCGCGCCCGCCCGTCGCGCCCATACACGGCCACCGGACGACGTTCCGGGTCGGTCTCCTGCAACCGCCGCGCCTCGCCGGTGGCCATGATCTCGTCGCCGAAGCCCACGGCAGATGACAGGTGTCAGTTCACAGAGGACAGTGTGATCCCGGCCCTGCCGTGACTCGATGCCGACTGACATCTGTCATCTGTCATCTGATAACTGCCGCCAGCAGGTGCCGTCGCGCATCTCGGCCTTGGTCCACTGGTTGGCGGCCAGGTTGCAAAGCCATTGCTCGCGGCCGCCCGGATAGCGCGGATTCTCGATCCGTGAAAGATCCGACAGGCCCATGCGCGAGGCCATGCAAGCGCCGGTGCAGAACACCGGCACGCCCTCGAGCAACGCCTTGACCGCGGTGCTGCTGGAGTGGGTGACGAGCCCCCAGGCTTCCTCCAGGTCGGCCTCGAAGCTGGCGCCGTGGGCCGCGTTGTTGGAGCGGGCCGCAACCGGCTTGTCGCAGATGCGGATGCCCCGGTCGGTCGCCGCCCGCAGTTCCTCGACCACGTTCCGGGTCCATTCGTCCCGGCTGATGCCCAGGCGGAAGCGGTAGAACAGCTCGCTCTGCGTGGCGATCAGGACGTGACGGCCATCGCGCTTCCAGGGTTTGATCTTGCGGCCGAAGGCTTCGAAACGTTCCGGCCCGGCATCGCCGGAGCCGTCGTGCTGCAGCGCTTTCCGGGTGACCCGGAAGTACCGGCCCCGCCCGAAGTAGTACGCGTTGTCGGCGTAGTACCACTCCCGCCCTTCGGCTTGGCATTGCTCGATGAGCGGCAGCGTGTGTTCGGTCATGCCGTAGAAGAACGCCGCGCCGGGCCGCAGGTTCCTTTCCCCGAGCGCCGCCACGCGGCCGCCGCAGCCCTCGGCGAAGGCCTGGCACAGTTTCATGGCCTTGCGTTTGCCGGGGCTCGGGTAACAGGTGAGCATGAGCTCATCGCTCCAGGAGATGGCGGAACGGCCTGCCGCGTTCGATCTCCGATATCGACCACTGCGCCCAGGCCAGGCGCTCCAGGGCGGGCAGCCGGTCGCCGGTCGCGGGGGACTCTATGTCGGCAAGCCCACGCTTGCAGGCCCCCTCGCAGACGATGTGCGGCGCCTCGTAAAAGACCGGCACGCCGGCCACGAGCGCATGGCCCGCGATGCTGCTCGCCCAGGTGACCACGGCGTGAGCCCCCTGCAACGCCTGTTCAAGGGGCGGCTGCCGGACGGCCTTGTCGGGATAGGCCCTGCTCTTGGGATGGGCGCGGAAGACGAGCGGCCGATCCGTCATGGCCCGCAGCCGCGCCATCACGTCATCGTGCCACCCGGGCGGGCTCGCCATCTTGGCGCTGCCGATGCCGCGCTGCTCGCGCACCAAAATGTGGTGACCGTATTTGCGCCAAGGCTTGACTTCGATCCCGAAGGACGCCCAGCGCTCCGGCCCGCCGACGTACCACCGGCCTGCGCCGTTGTGATCGGAGAGCGCGATGGCGAAGTGCTTTTCGCCGTTGACCCGACGGAAGTACGCCTCCTCGCAGACCAGGACCCGGCCGCCGGCGGCCTCGAAGGCGCGGGCGTTGCTCTCCTTGAGGCCCCGGTGAACCGTCCAGGTGATGAGCACGTCCGCCGGCGATCCCGGGTTGCCGAAGCCGCGCTCGACCCGCCATCCCGCCGTTTCAAGCCCCGCCTCGATGATCCCATGCCGGTCGTCGCCGAAGCGATCCGGCAGGACGCTGTATGCCGTCGGCATCAGATGACAGGTGTCAGGTGCCAGTCGTCGGCCTAGAGTCCCGGGGAGGCGCTTGCTTCAACTGGCATCTGACAACGGTCGTCTGACATCTGATCCCTGGCATCTGTCGTCTGGAGCGCCTGCTCCAGGGACATCTTCGGGAACGCCTCGAGCGCGCTGTCGGCCGTGCAGTTGATCACCTGGATGCGCAAGCTCTCGAGCGCCGCCGCAAGGCCCTCGAAGTGCGGCAGGAACACGCTCCGAAAGATCGCCGGTTTCGTCGGCCAGTCGGCGTGGTCGCCGAACCAATGGGTCCGGCCGTCGGCCGCCGGCTTCATGTCGTAGCCGAGCAAAAGGATCCGTTTCACGCCGAAGTGCACCGCCAGGTTGATCGCCTGATAGCCGCCGTTGCGCCCCGTGCGGAGGCCGGTGGGCGCCGTCTCCAGGCCTTGCGTACCGGTGTTCTCGACGATCCTGATGTCCGGGTATTTCTTCAGGCGTTCCGCCGAGTTCGAGATGCTGACCTTGATTCCCGCGAAGCCCGGCACGCCGTGGTGCTTGTTCCACCAGCGCCAGTCGCAGGCGTAGAGGACGTCGGCCCAGGGCGCGAGCCGGTAGGCGTCATTGACCGCGATGACCCGGGCCCGGCCGCGGCAGACATCGACTTGGGCTCGCGTGAGGCTCGGGCCCCCGCCGAGGCAGGCGACCGTCGCCCCCGGCCAGAGGCGCGGAACGGTCCAGATGTCAGGCATCGGATGTCAGGGATCAGAAATCCGGCATCGGAGCCGCTAAGGTACTGATGCCCGATACCTGTTATCTGACAGCTTCCTCACGCCGCCTGCGTCACCGCCCGGAAACGCTGCACGCCGTGGCGGGTGAGCCCGTCCGGGTCCAGGAAGGTCGCGCCGAAGGTAAAGCGCAGCAGGATCAGCTCGTGCCCCGGCACGGTGAGCGCCTGCTGGTCGAGCGCATCCAGGACCGCGGCCATGATCTGTTTGGTTTCCTTCAGGCCGCGATACCTCGACCAGGTATGGATCGTGAGCGCCTGCTCCATGCCGTCCTCGGTCTTGGTGTCGAAAGCGCCCGAGGTCGCCTCCCCGATCACGACATAAGGGAATGCGCTATCCTGCGGCGCGTGGTCGAAGACCCGCGCCGGGTTGCCGATCAGGCCGAGCAGCGCGGCATCCCCGGCAAGGGCGGTATAGACCGCCTGCTGCAGCGGCCACTGGGAATCGGCGCTCATAGGTCCCCACTTCGGTAATCACGAACGCTTGGAGCAACCAGGAATGACAACCACAGAGCCACAGAGACGCAGAGGACCGACAAAGAGAAATTGGGGTAAAAATCTTGTGCTCTGTGAACCGACTCCGTGCCTCTGTGTCTCTGTGGTGTAAGAAACACTTTCGATTATTCGAAACGAAGTTGTTTCCACTTGTTCCTGGTTTCCGTGATATTTTCCGCGGCTCATCGCCGGGCGGACTCGCGCAGTGCGTCGCGCACCGCCCTTGCGATCCGCGCCTTGATCCTCGGCCTGAGGTCCGCGAAGGCGGGCAGCAACCAGGGCCGCGCCGCCATGTCCCGTGTGCCGAACTCCAGATGCGCGCCGTAAACCAGATCGGTTCCCACCCTGGCCGAAAGCCCGCTTGGGCCCACCTCGGCGGCGATGCTGTCCTGCAGCCGGCCGGTGCGCTTGCGCGGCGGCTCGCCCGGCGCGGAAGGACCCGCGACCGAAGACCGCCCGACCAGTTGCCGGGCGGTATCGCCAAGCGCCTCGGCGCTTTCCTCGACGGCCTTCGCCACCGCGTCGTGCAGGTCCGACTCGATGCGCCGGAGCCGTTCGCCAAGCCGCCCGGCGCCGGCGATGCGGATGCGGATCACGTCGCGACCCCTTCCTCGCAGAGCAGCTCCAGGAACCGGTTGCGCTCCTCCGGATTGATCACGGCGCGGATGTTGAAGACCCGGCCGCCCAATAACATCCGCATCTTGGGCGTGATTCCGGCCTGGTAACGGATCGTGATCCTATGGCTCACCTTGCCCTCGAGCCGCATGGCGCGCAGCCGCTCGGAGCCGGTGAGCGGCTGGATCCTGCCCCAGACGGTCGCAACCGTCGTGGCGCCCGCCCAGGGATCGTTCTGCCCGCCGCCGGCATCCGCGTCCGGGTTTTCCGCCTGGATGACGAGCCGGCGGCGGAGCGCGCCGAGCTTGCGGCCCTCGAGTGCCACTACAGCCTCGGCACGCGATAGCGCTGCCAAAGTTGGCCGGCGCCGGCTTCGGCCAGCGCCTGATCGGTGCAGTCGCCGCGATTTTCGTGGAGATACGCGACGAGCCGCAGGAGTCCCTGGCGTAACGGCTCCGGCACATCGGCATAAGTATCGCCGTAGCCGGCCTTGAACTGGACCTCGACGCCGTTTGCGCTCCGCGTCGGGATCGGCGCCGCCGCGCTCTTGCGCAGGACGATCCGCCCGGGCTCGCTCGCCGCATCGACGAAGTAATTGGTCGCGGCGTAGATCGTGGCCACGTTGCTGTCGTCGTAGGTCTTGACGTGGACGACGGATTGGAGCGGCGGCTTCGGGAGCTCCAGCGCGCGGCGCGGCGAGATGGGCGTAGTCTCGGCGCCCTGCCGCCAGCCCTCCCAATAGCTGTCCCCATCGGCCGCTTTCGGCCAGTCGTCCCGGAACAGCGTCCAGGTCTGGGTGATGAGCGCGCGGCCGGTGAACGTCTCGCAGGCCTCGGTCGCTGCCCGCACGTCGGCCATCACCACCGCATCGTCGGCGCTCTGGTCGTCCTCCAGGCGGAGCTGCGCCTTGGCTTCGTTGAGCGTCACCGGCAGCTTCGCCGGCGCGACGTCAAGGGTCAGTCTCAGCGATTCTCGCATCTAAGCGTAATGCTCCGTTCCGCGGTAAGGCCTTGGGCGGTCACGATCTTGTTGGACAGCAGGTAGACCTGGCCGAGGGCCGCGCCGGTCACCTTGATGGTCGCGGTGCTGGTGGTGTTCGTGGCGCCGCTGAGATCCGGCGCCTGCGGGCTGCCGGTCTGCGGCGTGATGCGCCAGCTCGATGTCGAGATCGTGTCCGAGGGCGAGCCGCCGTCGTCGAGAAACGCCGACCAATCACAGGTGTAATCGAGCGTTTCGGCCGGGTCGATCAGGAGATAAGGCATCGGCCGCTAAAACCGCCTGGGCGCCACGACGACGCTCACTTGGCCGTCCTTCTCGTGCACGTGCACGAACACGCCGTCGAGCTCCGCGATCAGCCACTGCTCCTTGACGGCCCGCGGCGTGCAGGCGTTCTTGATCGCGTTCTGTTTCCAGAGGAGCGCGGGCCGGCCGTTCAGCATCTTGCTGGGTTGCCCGCCGTTCTCCGACGGAAAGACCGTGACCGCGACCCGGCCGTTCGAGGCATGCCAGGGCTCCGCCTCGCCGCCGATCTCGATCTCGAACTCGGCTTGCCCGGGATCAAGCGCCGGGGCGAGCCGCCTCCGCCGAAGCAGCCGCTTCGGCTGCGGAGGCCGGATGTGATGGGAAACCGCCATCAGATCTCGTCGTAGGCGAAGGTCAGCGTCTCGGCGCCGAGCACGCCGTTGCTCGCGATGGTCTCGACCTCCATGACAAGGACCAGGAAGTCGCCGAGTTCTATGGTCGGCGAACCGTCGGTGAAGGGGCCGGCGTTGATCGCGTCCATGTCGATCGGGTCTCCCGAGGTGCGCAGGAAGAAATCCGTCATGGCGACCTGCGGCGAACCGCCGACCGAGGATTCCGGTGGATCGTTGGCTTCGTTCGGGATGGCCGGCGCCTGATAGGTGCCGGTGGTGTCGTACCAGACCTTGATCCCGGCGCCGAAATTGTTGGCGCCGTCCGAGTAGGCGCGCAGGTTGTCGATCTGGGTGGCCCCGCCCCAATCGATGCTCTCGAGCCGCAGCCACTTTTCGAAGGAATATTCCTGGCCGGCACTCGGCACGACCAGTGGATTGATGAGATCGACGGTCGCGTCGTCGGCGTTCTTGAACCGGACGGTCCCCGAAGTCTTGTCCGACTTGGAGCCCGGGGGTGCCCCGTTGAATTCGTTGATGATGACGGTTGCTGCCATTTCGCCCTCCTGGCTTGGTCTCGCGGGCGCCTCAGCCTGCGCTAATGTTTCCGGTTGCCTTCCGGCACGACGACTGTCCGCACGTCGCTCCCCACACGGTGTCCCGGCCGCCCGGGAACGACGAATGTCCGCGTCGCGCCCGGTGCTAACGGCGCAGCGGCGCCCTCGATGAAGGCATCCAGCGAGGCGACCACCAGGACCCGGCCGCGAAGCGCGGCATCCAAGGATGCGGCCAACGTTCGGACGACCGCCAATGCGGCATCAAGGGCGACCTGGGCGGTCCGACTTCGGCGCACGGCGGCATCGAGCAAGGTCGCTGCGGTCTGCGGCACCGCCACTGCGGCGTCGAGATTTGCGGTGACCGTCCGCAGTGCCGCCAACGCCGCGTCCAGCGCGGCGTCTTTCGTCTTGCTCGCCCGAACCACCGCATCGAGGCCGGCGACGGCGGCCCGCGCCAGCGCGACCGCGGCATCGAGGCTCGCCGATCCGGTCTGCTCGATCTCAACGGCCGCATCCAGATCCGCCTGCCGTTCAAGCGCCGCCGTGACCGCCGCATCGAGGCTCGCCTGCGCCTCGGTGAGCGCCGCGACCGCCCCATCCATGTTGGCCGCGCGGGTGACGAGGCCCGCCAGCGCGCCGTCCAGGGCCGTCGTGACGGTGATATCTCGCCGTTGGACCGCCGCGTTCAGGCTGGCGGAAAGACTCTTCTGCGCTTGCAGCGCGGAATCGAGCGATGTGGTGACGCTGAAGGTCTGCTGGGCGGCACCCAGGTCGTCCTCGTCGTACTTGACCGTGCCGCCGTCGTCGATGATATGGGCCAGCCGGAAGAACCCGGCGCGTGCGTAGACGTTGCAGCTTACGTGGGCGATGGTGCCGGTGAAGGTGCCGGCCGGCGCGGTCCAGGTGTCGCTGTCCTGGTCGTTGGAGGTATACAGATCCCGGTCTGCGTTCTTGAAGTAGAGAAAATGGACGGTGCTCCCATCCACCGCGAGTCCATTGCTCACATCGAACGGATCGTCGGCGCTGATGTTTTGCGTGCCGAAGCTTGACGGATCGGCGGCCGCGTCGAACGCCAAAATCTCCGGGTCGGTCGTCGCCGCTTCGATATAAAACACGCGAAGCTTCGTCGTCCCCGATCGGGAAAACGAAATCCCGTGACCGAGGCCGAAGTTCGACGCCGTTAGGGCAACATCGAAGGTCGTGTCCCGCTCGGTTTGTAAGACGTCGGCACTCGAAAGCGCCCGCTGCATCAGATCGGCGCCGTTACCTCGGGTGTAGCAGATATGCGAGGTATCGCCGTCGCCGAGCACGATGCGCGGGTTTCGGTATATATTCTCGCCGGCACCATCGACCTCCGTGGCCGCGCTCCAGTTCACGCCGCCATCCGTGGAGACCGTAAAGTCGACCCTGTTGAAGAAGCCGTTCATGATCTTGTCCTGGGCGCCCTGGAAGACGATCACGATGTCGCCGTCCGAGCGCACCACAAGATCGCAGGCTATGTGCCTGTCGGGAGCGTTCTTCGGATCAAGGTCGTTGTTGGCGGTCACGAGGCGGCTGCCGCCGGTGATGATGTCCCAGGCATCCGCCGCCATGTCGAAGCGCCCGTAGACAAGCTCGAACGACTGGTTCTGCAAGCCGTCTCCGACGAGCTGCGCCGCGACGTGCAGCTTATCGCCCACCTGGAACACGTTGAGGCAAGCGACGTCCCGGGCCGCATCCGGCCGGTTGGCTCCGTCCTGCTCCGCGAACGAGGCGGTCGGGTCGGTCGCCTTGTGGGCCTCGATCAGGGAATTGTCGGTGCTGTCGAGGAGGATCGTGTAGAAGTTCCCGGCGCTTGATTGAAAGGGGCCGTGGTAGCCATGCGGTTGGGCGGCGGCGGTACCGGATATGGTCACGGGTAGGGCCATCAGCCAACTCCTCCTTCGACAGGCTCAGGGCAAGACTTCATGGTGAGCTTGTCGAACCACCGACGCCGATAATGGCGGAATCGGGCAGAAGGGCCTTCCAGTCGGCCAAGGTCTTCCAGTTCCGGCCGGGCTCGTGACCGTCCATGAGCGGCGTCAACTGATGAGCGACTTTCGACGCGAGCTTGTGCATGGCCGCATCGAGCGCGATGGCCTCGGCATCGGTCAGCCAGGGCAAGACCTGTTCGGTGACCGCCCAGGTGAAGGCGCCGTGAAGCCGCCTCAGGCGCGCCCGGGCGGCATCCGTCGAGACATCCTCGTTCTCGATCGCGACCCGGGCCCGCGGGCCGCCGTCGTCGAGCGCCGCCATCACATCCGCGTAGCGGCTCATCGCCGGAACGATGCCCGCGTCTCGCACGGCCGCGTCGATCTCGCTCGTCTCGGGACTGGCCTTGACCGCGTGAACCCAGGCCGACGTGTCGAGACTAACGACGGTAATCCCGGGCACTTCCTGTTCCAGACACTCCGCGAGCCAGCCGAAGCCCGCGCCGACGAGCGCCACCGCGTCGGCGGCCGTCAGGCCGAGCGCGGATGTAAGCCGCCGTGCCCGCGTGGCGCAGACCGGCAGCATCACGGCGCGGTGATACTTTAGCCGGACCTCCTTGCGGCCGCCCGGCGGGCCTTCCCGGATGCCGGTGCCGATATCGTGCGCGCCATGGAAAACGGCGGGATCGGAGATATCGACGAGGGGCATCAACCTGCCTTGCCCGGCCGGGTCGGCCGCACGATCGCCTTGTTCTCCCGCGCCGCCATCAGCGCCTTGTTCTCCGGAGCCGCCATCAGCGCCTTGTTCTCCGGAGCCGCGCCGAAGTTCTTGGCCTCGGTCGGTCCGCTGCTGTTCGGCTGGGCCGGCTCGGCCCGGCCCTCGGCCAGGGCCGCCGTGGCCGGATCACCCGGCATCGGCGGACGGCTCTCCGGGCCGTGGATCCCGCCCTCCTTACGGCGGCCCACCGGCAAGCCGTTCGGTGGGCCTCGCCTCGTCTTGGTCACCACGATCTCCATGGATCAAGCTCCTTGGAAACACGGAAAAGGATTCACCACAGAGGCACAGAGGCACAGAGAACTATCTTCTTTTGGTTGCGTGCTCTTCCCGCGCGAAAAACTAAAGTTGTTTTCTGGTGCTCTGTGTCTCTGTGCCT
>JBHIDD010000011.1:0-17064 GCA_046759925.1 Kiloniellaceae bacterium | reverse complement strand
TCCCGATGCCCAACCCCTGCCGAATGGAGCGCCGTAGACCGAGCCGACCGATTCGACGCCGGGGAGCGCGGCGATTTGCTCCTCCAAGGTGCGATACAAGGTGCGGACCTGGTCGCGCTCCGGCCCTCCGGCGGCATACCGCCGGCGGAACTCGGCGCCGTGGATGGGCGCAAGGCGGCCCGCCCGCTTTGCGCAGGTGACATGCTGCGGTGGCAGGACCTCGCATGAGCCCGCCTTCGCCACCCGGCTACGCCAAGGCTACGCCGGGCGAGAGGCTTCGGCGGGCAAGGCGGACCCGTCCGCCGAAGCGCGGTGCGCGAAGGCGGATCTGCGTCGTCACCGTCGCCCGCTCCGATTACGGTATCTACCGGCCGCTGCTGCGCCGGATTCGCGACGAGCCGGACCTCGAACTGTCGCTCGTCGCGGCGGGCATGCATCTTTGCCCCGAGTTCGGCGATACGGCGGAGGAGATTCACGCCGATGGCTTCGAGATCGCGGCGCGCGTCGACATGACCCTGGCTTCCGACGGCCCGGGCAGCATCGCCCGCTCCATGGGGCTCGGGGCCATTGGCTTCGCGCACGCCTATCAGCAACTCGAACCCGACGTAATCGTCGTGTTGGGCGACCGCTACGAGATGCACGCCGCGACCGTGGCCGCGGTGCCGTTCCTGCTTCCGGTCGCCCACATCGCCGGCGGATCGCTGACCCGGGGCGCCATCGACGACGGCTTCCGCCACTCGATCACCAAGCTGAGCCACCTGCACCTCGTGGAGACGGAGATTTGTTCCAAGCGCGTCATTCAGATGGGCGAAGAGCCCTGGCGGGTCCAGGTGAGCGGGGCGCTCGGTCTCGATAACATCAGAGAGATCAAGCTCTTGACGCTCGAAGAGCTCAACCGCCGCTTCGCCTTGTGCCTCGAGCGGAACGCGCCGCCGCTCTTGGTGACTTTCCACCCGGTGACGCGCGAATACCAAAACACCCGAAGGTACATGGAGGCGTTGTCGAGCGCGCTTAAGTCCTGCGGAATGCCGGTTGTTTTCACCTATCCCAACGCCGATACGAACGGCCGGATCATCATCGACATGATCGACCGGTTCGTGGGGAAGCGGCCCGACGCCTTCGGCGTGCCCCATCTCGGCACCCTGGGCTACTTCAGCCTCATGGCCCAGGCCACAGCCATGGTCGGCAACAGCTCGAGCGGCATCATCGAGGCGGCCTCGTTCGGGCTCCCGGTGGTCAATATCGGGACCCGCCAGGCGGGCCGGCTCGCGCCGGCCAATGTCATCGCGGCCGGCTACGCAAGCGCGGCGATCCTGGAGGCAATCGAGCGCGCCGCCGCGCCTGAATTCCGGAAGGGGCTCGAGGGCCTGGTCAACCCCTACGGCGACGGTCACGCGGCCGAGCGCATGATCGAGGTCCTGAAGACGACCGACTTGAGAGACCCGCGGCTCATTCAGAAGACGTTCTACGAAGTAGACGCGACGCCGTGCTGCCTCCGGCGAAGCCTACGGCGAAGCCGGGCATGATGCTGCGCAGGCGAAGTCTCGCCGCGCTCTGACCACGCCTCCAGAACCTCGGCAAGCACGAGGTCCATCTCGTCGTCGATGTCGATCGAGCGCTCCTTGGGCATGACATAGCCGACCGTGCGCGGGCCCATGAAGCTGTCGTGGGTCATGATCCAGTCACGCCGCGCGACGTAGACCGCGCCGTTGATGGCATAGGCCGGCGGCAAATCCTGGCGGCGCGACACGTTGCCGTCGTTCGAGAGGATGGGGGCGAGGCCCTGGCGGTCGTCGAGCCTGTACATCCAGAACGGCGTCTTGTCGGCCGCCGTGACCGACACGCAGGCCGGCGCATCCCGACACACGCAGAGCCCGATCGCGGCATCGACGTCATCCGCCCGGCGCAGCGGCGAGGTCGGCTGCAAGAGCACGACCAGATCGTAGCGTTCCGGCAGCATGGTCAGGGCATGACGCACCACATCGACCGAGCGCGCGGCGTCGGTGGCGAGCTCGGCCGGGCGGATGAAGGGCACCTCGCAGCCTACCGCGACGGCGGCCTGAATAATCTCAGGATCGTCGGAAGAGAGGATGACCCGATCAACGGCCGTGGCCTCGCGCCCGGCCGCCACGGTGCGCTCCAACAACGAGCGCCCCCGGACCTCGCGCAGGTTCTTGCCCGGCAGGCCCCTGGAACCGCCGCGCGCGGTTACCAGGGCGAGAACGCGCAACCCGTGGATCATCCGCCTGCGGTCCGAAGCCTCCGGCGGACGGGCCCGTTCAACGCACCCTTTATCGTCCTGATCACGCAGTCCTGATCCGCCTCGGTCAGTCCGCAGGAGCACGGGATCGAAAGAATCTCGCGGTGCAAGCGCTCCGCGATCCCGCCGCCCAGGTACTGGGCGCCGGTATGGGCCGGGCTCCGGTGTAACGGCTGCCAGAAGGGTCGGCTGTCGATCCCGGCGCGGCGCAAGCGTTGACGCAACTCACGGCTCGTGCAGGCGGCCGCGCCCTCTTCCAGCCGTATGCTGTAGAGCCAGAAGGCGCTCCTGGCCCAGGACGCCTCGGGCATGGCAATAAGCCCGGCAGGTCCGCAAGGGCGTCACGATAGCGTTGCGCGATGCGTCGCTTGGCCGCCAGTAGGTCGTCCAGGCCTTCCAATTGCGCGCAGCCCATGGCCGCCTGCAGGTTCGTCAGGCGGTAATTAAAGCCCACGGTTCCGTGGATGCCCTCGATGCCATTGTCCTTGGCGGTGGTGGTCAGATAACGCGCGTGTCGCGCCAGCTCGGCGTCGTCCGTGACCAGCATGCCGCCCCCGCCGGTGGTCATGACCTTGTTGCCGTTGAAACTGAAACCGGCCACCTGCCCCAAGCGCCCCACCGCTTGGCCCCGGTAGGTCGCGCCAAGGCTTTCGGCGGCATCCTCGACGACCGGCAGGCCACACTTGCCCGCGACTTCGAGAAGCGGCGCCATATCGACCGGATGGCCGAGAACGTGCACGGGAAGAACGGCCCCGATCCGCCGACGCGTTGCGCGATTGTACAGCGCCCCGTCCGACCAGCGGCATCCCCGTTCGAGGAAGCCGATCGCCCGCCCGACAGCCATCTGCCAGGTTTCCGCGTCCGCGTCCACGAACAAAGGCCAGGCCCCTGCGTAGCGCACGGCGTTGGCCGGCGCGATGAAGCTAAAGCTGGGCATGAGGACTTCGTCGCCGGGTCGCACGCCGGCCACGAGAAGCGCGACGTGCAAGGCGCTGGTCCCGGTCATGGTCGCGACGGCATGCGCGCAGCCCAGCCGGGCCGCGAAGTCCGATTCGAAGCGATCGACGAAGGCCCCGGCCGTGGAGACCCAGCCGCTGTCCAGGCAGTCCTTGATGTAGGTCCACTCGTTGCCGCCGATCTCGGGGACCGCCAGCGGGATCTTGGTCTGCCCGGTACTCTGTCGGGGCCCGGGCCAAGCGTGCTCGACCGTTTCCGGCGCGGTTGTCGCCGCCGCTCGGGCAGAACGACCGGTCTGGGCGTTCATGCTCATGACGCGGCCATTCCCTCGGGGACGAGGACGTTCACCCGATACCATAGGAACGTGCGTCGCAGCCCCTCGCCCAAGCCGACCTCGGGCGCGAAGTCGGTCACCGCCAGGGTGCGCGTCATGTCGGGGCAGCGACGCGAAGGCGAACCCGGCGTCTCGGACCCGGCCTCGACCGTCAGGCTCTTGCCGACGGTTTCAACCACCCGCTGCGCCAGGTCGCGGATCGTGATCGGCTCGTCCTGATTGCCGACGTTGAACACCTCGCCGACGGCCTCCTGGGAAAGCGCCAGGCGCTTGATCATCTCGACCGCATCCCTGACGTAGCAGAAGGCCCGGCGATGGTCGGGGGAATAGGCCGTCAGGCGGCCGCCCGCGGACGCCTCGAACGCCCGCCGGAACAGTTCGGGAATCACGTGGGCCATGCCCATCCGGGGCCCGTAGATGTTGTATGGCCGCACGATCGTGATGGGCAGGCCGGAATGGCGGCACAGCGCCTCGCCATAGAGCTTGGACAACAGGTAGGACGAGCGCGCCTCGGCCAGATCGGGCAACGCGATCGGCGCGCGTTCGGGGGTCGGTACGGGCAGCGTCAGATGCCGGAGCGAGCCGGCATGGACCTCGCTCGTCGAGGCGAAGACGAGCCGGCACAGACGCCTTTGCCGCTTGGCGAAATCGAGAATGCCCGTCAGCATTTCCAAGTTGTTGCGCAGCACCGCGAAGGGCTGCTTCGCCACGTTGGCGACCCCGACGATGGCGGCCAAGTGAACGATCAGATCGTAGCCGTCGCCGAGGTCGTCGAGGCAACCGGGGGTCAGGAGGTCACGGGCGATGCAGCCGATGTCGGGATGGGCGAGCAAGGCCCCAAGATCGGCGTCGCGCCTGCCGCGCGAGAAATTGTCCACGAGGTCGACGCGGATCCCCTCGGCGAGGAGGACCTCGGCCAGATGTGCGCCGATGAAGCCGGCGCCACCGGTGATCAGGACCCGCATTCCGCCTTGCTCCCACGGCCGATGCTCGCAACCGAGCAACCGAGGTCCGTGAAGGCCCGCCGCTGTTCCGCCGTCAACACGTCGTTGGCGTCCAGCACGGCCGGGCGCGCGCGCCGCAGCCATAGCCGCAGGTCCAACTCGCGATATATCGAATGAGCCGTGGCGAAGACCAGAGCGTCGACCTGGGCGGGATCGGGCAGCGCCCGCGGGACCTCCAGGTCCAGTTCCAGCCAATGACGCACAAGCGGATCGTGAAGCTGCAGGGTGGCGCCACGCCGCCGCGCCTCCCCCACGAAGATCGCCGCCGGGGCATGGCGCGTGTCCGCGACGTCCGGCCGATAGCTGATTCCCAGGAGGGCAATGCGCTTGCCCTCGAGCGAGCCGCCGAGCAGATCCTGGACCGACCGCACGCTAACCAGCGGCATCCCGCGGTTGATCTCGACCGCCATGCGACAAAAAGGAAAGTCGAGATGCGCCAGATCGAAGATCTCGCGCGCCGCCGCATAGGCCATGAGCGGGTCCTTCGGAAGGCAATAGCCGCCGACCCCGAAACCCGGCTGTCGGATATTGCTGTGCGTCGGTCGCTGCCGGATGGCGTCCACAACCTCGAAGAGATCGACGCCGACGGCTTCCGCAAAGCGGCCCCATTCCTCGATGAACGCGATGTTGACGGCCCGATAGCTGTTCTCCAGCACCTTCGCCGTCTCGGAGGCTGTGGTCGAGGACAGCCGGCGCAAGGGGAAGTCCGCCACGTTCACGATCTTCGAAAGAAAAGCCCCGCAGGCATCGGCCGCGGCCGGCGTGTGGCCGGCATAGACCCGCCAGTAGTCCACGATGGAATCCAGGTGCGCCGCGCCGGGCATGACGCGTTCGTAGGAATGCGCCAGCAGCAACCTGTCACTGTCGAAGCCGCGGGCGCCGAGCGTCGCGGCCAGCCGCGGCGCGACGACGCGCTCGCAGGTGCCCGGCGGGACGGTGGTCTCGACAATAACCAGCGTGTCCGGACGCATCCAGCGCCCGACCGTCGCGATCGCCTGGCGAAATCCGGCGAGTTGCAGTAAGGCGCCGTGCTTGCCGAAATCCGGCCTGTCGACTGCAAGATCGAGATTTACGTCAATCAGTATGACGTCCGCCAGGCCGTAAGCCGCCGGATCGGCCGTCGCCACGAGATTGCCGCGCTCCGAGGCCCGAGCGAGCGACGACGCCAGGGCGTGATCGGTTGTCGCGAAGGGAAGCCGGCCGTCATTCACACGATCTATGGCGGTTCGGCCTCTGGTTGTGTCGAGGTCGACTCCCACGACGTTGAAGCAGGGATCGCCGCCGTCGTTCCTGGCCATCGCGGAGGCCGCGGCCATGGCCGCGCCGACAAATCCCAGGCCCTGGATGCAAACCACCGGACGCTCGCGAAAGAGCGCCTTTCGATCCTCCGGCAGGAGATCGGCGAAGCTCTTCAGGGATGACCCGCCGACCCCGCCGGTGGGCGGAGAAATCCGGTCCGAACAGGGGGACTCGACCGGCAAGGATGGGTTTCGAAGCAACGTCTATTCCTCCACCGATCGGCCCTCGAGCTTTCCGGCGCATACATCCTGCTGGGCGCGCTCGTAGTCCGCCAGTTGCCCGATATCGAGCCAGTACTCATGGATCGGAAAGCTGACGACGCGTCGCTCCTGGCCAATCAGACGCGCGATCAGATCGGTCATGTCGAATCTTCGGTTCTCGGGGATCTCGTGGCATACCTCCGGCTCCACCAGATAGATGCCGGCGTTGACGAAGAACCCGACCTCGGGCTTCTCCCGAATCGCCCGGATCCTGGATCCCACGCACTCGACGACACCGTAAGGGACTTTCATGGCGTAGTGCCGCACGCCCACGGTCAAGTGAGCCTTGTGCTCGCGGTGATAGTCGTGCATGGCCCCGTATTTGACCGTGGTGAACACGTCCCCGTTGATGACGAGGAGCGGAGCGTCACCGTCGATATTCATGAAGCGCAGGGCACCGGCGGTACCCAAGGGTTCGCTTTCGTGGCTGTAACGCACCACCGCATCGAAGGCGCTGCCGTCACCGAAGTGCGCTACGATCTGGTCGGCGCGGTAATGGGTCGTGATGTTGATATTTCGAATACCGGCCTGGCGCAGCTGCTCGATCGTCCGCTCCAGCAGGGGTCGGTCTCCGACCGGAAGCATCGGCTTGGGCGTTGCCTCCGTCAGGGGCCTGAGGCGTGTGCCTAGTCCCCCGGCCATGATCACGGCGCGCAGCGGCAGATTGTGCCGCTGAATGAAGCGGCTGAGCAGCGCCAGAGCGACCACGCGGTCCGCGTCATCGACAAGGGGCACGTGGCGAATGGCGCGCTCGCCCATGAGCCTGAGCAGATGTATGGCGCTGGTACCGTAGGGCGCCGTGATCGGTTTCGCATGGAGTCGCCGGAACCCGCTGTCCAAGAGCGCCGTGATGGCCCCGCCCAAATCCATGCCCGCCAGAATCGCCCGACGGATGTCTCCGTCCGTGACCGTACCGAGGAGATGTCGCTCGCCATCGACGACCAGGGCCAGGCCTTCTCTGTTCTGATCGATCTGCGAGATAACCTCCTTGATGGACGTGCCGGATGTCACGCAGTAAGGCGCAATTTCGCTGATGGAGACGTCCTGCCCACCGCCATACGGCGCGCTTCCAGTCCCGCGCTCGAGGTGATCCGCCGCATCGCATGAGGCGGCATCCGTCGATACCTGCGTGGCGGAAGATTGCGTCATTCCAGATCGTCGTTGTCCAGGATCCGCCGTTCGCAAATGCGCCACCGGCTCGATCCCCTTGCGCAGTTTTTACTGGTCGTTGGGACGAACTCCGCTTCGCCCAGAAGCACTACAGGACATGCCTTTGCAGGATCATGTCCTGTTTGCCGGAACGGCCGCCTGGCAGCCCGGCCGAGACAAAGTCTCTGTGGAAACGGTTAAGAAAATACTTAGCGGAAGCGTTTCGTTTACCCTGATTCCCGCCGGACAAATTGGGGTTCAAGGAATACCGTCAGCGACTTTGCTAACGGTTGGGAATCTGGATAAACGGGCTTTGCGGACGTGAAGCAGGCTGAAGCGCGGATCGGTGGCCTTCTGTTGACGGTGCCGGCTGGCATATGGCTTTGGTTTCCGCCCTCCTGATGGAATATGGGACAAGCCGCGGGTCTCGGGATGCCGCCACGGCGCCGGCGCCAAATCTCGGGAGCGTAAGGGTCGTTTTTCGAGCCGGACAGCCGTTAAGCCGCCGACGGAGATGCCGCGGTAAGGTTGTCGATCTCGTCGAGCAACTGGCTCAGCCGACGTTTCATGTGACCGACCATGGTTTGGAATTCCTCGACGGCGAGGCGCCGGAAGGCGCGACGTTGTTCCGCATCGACAATCCGGCGGTCGTACCAGCGGGTACAACCCATGGAAACGGCCAGGGTGCCGCACAGAAACGACGCGATCACCGGATTTCTCGTGTCCTGTGCCCGTAACGCGGCGTAGAGATCGTGAACCCATTGGAGATCGGGCTCCGGCGTCGCGGAGACGCGCGCCAGAATTTCCTCGATCCGGGTCCACGCCTCATCGGCCAGCGCGGGAATGTCCTGCTCCTGCCAAATCCGTTGAAGGAGGTCGCCCGTGCAACGAACGAGATCATCCGAGACGCGTCCCATCAGGGCTTCCCGATCGATCGAAACATCGGACAGCCTGATGGCATGGGTGACCTTGGGCACGGCCCCCCCGATCCGGGCGCCGTCGCTGCAGTTATAGACGCTGAGGCCGCGATAGAAACTCAGGACGTTCTCCAGCACCTTGCGCGACCAATTGAATATTTCGACGCCGTTGACCTCGCCACCGAAGTTTCCGGGGAAAATTCGGGAGGGTGTCGCGAGCTCCTGGCGAAGCCCCGCGCCGTAAACGGATCCCTTGGCGTGGTACCGGCCCGCAACCTTGGAGCCCATGTCGACCCCGAACAGGTAGATTTCGCGAAAGCCGAGGCGAATGGCACAGATCAAGGCGGAATTGGCGACCGTCGGCCCGGCTGGCTGGAGCACCGAGAACGGGCCACCGAATATCAGCGTCGAGCTCACCCGTTCCCGGAAGAACAGCACGGCCCGATCGAACATGGCGGCAAGACGAGGCTGCACGGTCGCCGACGCGAGCAGGGTGATCCCGCCCAAGTCGAAATCCTCGGCGGTCGCCGCCATGATCTCGGGATTGACCGTGCCATTCTCGAGCTCGACGTGGAAATCCGGCCGGATTCCGCGCGCCAGCAGTCCGCGAAGTCCGGTTCCGATGGACATGAGGATCGCCCGATCGGCGTTCTGGACGATGAAGTCCCAATCCTTGTCGACCGAGGGACCGCTTCCAATCACGAATACCGGCTCGCTGTGGCACGAGCACTGGTGGCTCAGGATTTCCACGCTCTCCCGACTCAGATTGCCGAGCGCGTTGCGGCTCATGACGAGTTCGTCCTCGAAGAACCCGAGGCCGGACAAAGCGAGGAACAACTCCTGACGTACCATGTCCTTGGCTTGGTCGAGAATGGCCGATGGGTAGTGCGAGAACAGGGTTAAGCCGTCGAGCAGGGCCGGATTATTGGCGCGCAGAATTTGGCTGACCTTGTTCGCGATCGCCAGCGGCGCGCGCTCGACAATGATGCTGAACCGGGTCCCGTTACCGGTCTCGTCACCGAGGATTTCGGCCCAGTCCGTCACATGGAGGGATTGGTAAAGGAATTCCAGGTTGGGCTCGACCAGGATGATGACCCGCGCGCCGGTGGCCTCGACGAGCGGTTTCAGGTGCAGGCCGAGGCCGACCCCAAAGATGACGAGAAAGTGGCTGTCCTGCGGTCCTAGGCCGGGATCGTAGACGATCTTCTCGGCGGCCATGCGACGGACGAGTTTCCCACAATAGTCCCCCGTCGAACCCAGCAGTTTCTCGGCATCGGGTTCCTTGATCCAATGACGTACCGGATTCTTGAAGAATCTTTGGACTTGTTCGTCTGCGTACCGGACCGCGTCGCCACCATAAAACGCCTGCCCTTGGAGGCCGAGGTCCAGGGTGCCGCGTTCGTCTACGACCAGCTCGGTGTTCGGGCGACTGATGGCCGACAGCCGGGAATAGAGAGACGGCGCCCACTTCTTGACCGCGGCCAGGTTGGCCTCGAAGAAGTCCCGAGCGGTCTGCGCGTCATGAGCGCTTTCGACACCCATGTCTCGTCTTCCCGGGTTGTGGATCGCCGATCTCACGCCTGAACACCCGGGCCAAAAAGAGGTTGGTCCGCCCGGGTGGCCACAAGCGCGCAAGGTCGGCCTGAGTCCGGTGTAGCTACCATCATCGTGATTAACGATTCCTTTAACGTACTCTTATAAACATTGCCCTCGTATAAACATTGCCCTCGCGCTCCAACCTCTGCGGATCGTCGAAATGCCTTTGAAACTTTCCGTATCAAGTGGCGAAAAGTTCATCGTGAATGGCGCAGTCATTCGCAACGACGGCGACAACGCGAACCTCGTCTTCGAGAACCAAGCCCAAATTCTGCGGCAGAAGGATATCCTGAGCGCGGATACCGCCACGACCCCTGCGGCGCGGGTCTACTTCGCCCTACAGTGCGCATATCTCTTTCCGGAGAGAGCCTCGACCTATCTGAAGAATCTGCACGATTTCCTGGGCGACTACGTGGCGGCCGCCCCCAGCGCCAAAGCCATCGCCGATGAAATTCTCAAGAGCGTGGAGTGCGATCAGCTCTATCAGGGGCTGAAGTTCTGCGGCGAACTCATCAATCACGAGCGTGAGGTGCTCTCGCATGTCGGGTGAGAGTGCCGTCAAAAACTACAACCAAATGCGCCAAAACGGGGGCAGCCCACGGGACACCGAGGGTCGGGCCCTGCTTGAAGCTGCACGGCGCATGGCCGAAGCTCAACGGACACCCGACGACACGCTCGCCCTTCGTGCCGCGGTTCGTCTGAACTGGCGGCTATGGACTATCTTCCAAGCCGAGATGAGCGCGCCGGACTGTCCGATGCCGGTGGAGATACGTACGAACATTCTCAATCTCTGCAATTTCATAGACAAGAGGGTGGTCGATATTCTCGCCGATCCCAAGCCGCAGAGCCTCGACGCCCTGATTAACATCAACCGGCAGATCGCCGCAGGTCTCCTGACCGACCCCGGCAAGCAGGGCGAGGAACAGGACGAGCCCGCCGCCGGCAAGCCGATGCAAGTTGACGGTGGCGGTCTCGTCGTCTGACGGGCTTGCGTCGACGACATCGCGATCTACGCTCGGCCATGCGCAGGCAATTTCGTGGATGCGTCTAACGGCCGGCACCGACCCGTGGCTGCCACGCCCGACTTCGCTTAAGATATTTATCGAGCGCGCGGCCGCGCCTGCCGGCCTTGGGGGGCGATCTTGCAAGTGAGCATCCGGGAAGGTGCGTCGGTCGGCGCCTCTTGGCCGAGGCTGAAATTGCGGCTACCTGCCGCATGCCGATAGCTGCCTGCTATCCGAGATCGGCAAGAGGCGGAGCCCCCTGCCGTCGTGTTATCTTGAAGCACAAAGCATGCCAGATCCCGAAAACGCGGCTTTCCGGGCGATCCGCCGTGGCGCCGCTCCGGACATACCGCGAGAATACCGCAGAAGCTGCGCCCTCGGCCCATCAGCGAACGCCGCCCATAGTAAGCGCCGCCCATAGCGAGCGCCGCCCACAGCGAGCGCCGCCCACAGCAAGCGCCGGAAAAAAGCGCCGGGCGTGCGGCACTATTTGCCGACGGCGAAGCAAAAGATTCGCCCTGCGCAGCGCGGTGGAAACATCCGATACGCACACGTGACAAAAAGAATCCTCACGATAACAATTAGTTACTGCTACCGCGGCTGCTTGGCACGGGGGTTGCTCTCTGACTCACGGCAACATGTCACGGCCATGCGACCGGGCCCGGCGGGCTGGCACCCCTATCCGACCCGGCATGATCGGACGCAAGGCAGAGAACACCGATGGTCCCTGCAACGTCACAGAGGTATGCCGACGAATGCGCGGCGGCGCGCCAGAGCCGCGCAACCGTCATGCTCTACGACCAGGCGATTGCCGCGATGCGTTCTGCGACCGCCGCGATCGCCGCCGGTGACATCGGGACCCGCTGCAACGCAGTTCAGCTCGCCACCGAAATCGTCACCACACTGTATCTTCACCCGGACCTAAAACAGGGCGGTGCGCGCGCGGACAACCTGAGCACCCTCTACGGCTTCATCCTTGGCCGCCTGTTGCGGATCAACCTTTACAACGACCCCGAAATCGCCGAGGACGTGATCAAACTCCTCGAACCCCTGCGCGAGTCCTGGGCGACGCTCGACGCCACGATCGCCGCCGACGAATTACCCCGGAATATCTCCTTGGCGGCAAACAAGGCAGGATCGGAAACCGCGACGACGAACGGCACGGCGCCGGCGTCCATGCAGGCGGCCGGTGCGAAATGACGATTTAGCACAAGGACGGCGACCAGGATGGAAGCCTTAACGATAGAGCCAGCAAAGGCCGGTCATCAGAGCCCCGGGGCGAGGGCCCAGGGCGGGGTCGGAGACCTCTTCCAAATCCTGCTGGGCGAGAGTCGGCTCCGCCTCGAGGGGCAGGTTTCCTTCCCGTCGCCCACCCCGCTCCGCGAGACCTCCGGCGATCCGGCGCCGCCGTCCCATTCCGATACCGACCGCCACGCCCGTGATTCGGCGGCCGAACCGGTCGGGCCGGACAAGGCATCCGAACAGGCCGCCGCCGAAACGGGGGATAGCCCGGACGATACGGAGGTTGCGACGGTCGAGCCGGATACGCGGCGGGCGCCCGAGTCGGACGCCGAGCCGCCGAGGTCTGAAACCCCTGCAAAATCCGGCGCCGGCCATGACGCCCAACACACGGACGGCCAGTCGCTCGACGCGGCCGGGATTCGCGCTGGCATCGGGCAGACGCCCGGCACGGGCGAATTCCCGGCCCAGGCAGTGGCGCATACGGCCGCCCAGGCGAAGAACGCCACGGCAGCCACCCCGGCGGCGAGGGTGCCGGTCGGACCGGAGGGCGCCGCCCTCCGGGTCAGCGTCACGCCGGCCCCGCTCGTCGCGCCGCCCAATGCGGTGCTCGGCGGCGGCGCAACCGTCGCGGCGATGGCCGCCGGCGCCAGCCAGGCTCCGGCGCGTCAAGCCGGGCAGCCTGGAGGCCCGGCACAGACGCCCGCCTCCGAGACCGGAAACGGCACGAAAGGCGTTGCGCCCGCCGGAGCGTCCGAATTCGGACAGGGCCTGCGGCCGGTGCAGCCCGGAGCCGGCCACAGCGGCCCGGCGGTCGACGCGCCGTCGCACACCGCCCAGGCGCAAACCGACGAGCCGCACAACGCCCGGACGCCGCATGCGCCGGCCCAAAACATCCAAGCGCGGAATGCCCTGGCCCTGGACGGCGATACGCAGGAGGCCCGGGTGCGGAACGCCCAGGCGCGGAACGCTCCGGTTCCGCAGGCGCAGGACGCGCCTCTCCCCGATGCCCGCGCTCCCGGAACCGAGACACCAACCATCCGGGCCCAGAACAGCCAAGGGCAGAACGCGCCGGCATCCGACGGTCCGCCGTCGAAGGCGCCCGCGCCGAACGGACAGACGCAGAACGCACAAACTCTGAACGCCGGGGGGCAAACCGCCCAAGGGCAGACCGCTCAGTCGCCAACAGCCCAGCCGCACACCGCTCAGGGCGGCGAAATCCTGCAGGCCGCCTCGCCGCTTGCGACCGCCACGGCCGCCGAAACTGGGGCCTCCGCCGCGCCGGGCGCGGCCACGGGAGGCCAACAGTCGGGCGCCCAGCCGGGGGCGACCGCCCTTGCGGGCCTGACCCAGGCCGCGGCGCGCATCCCGGCGGCGGTGCCGTCACACGCACGGCCGGTTTTGCCCGGACCGGTTCCGATCGATCAGGTCGCGGTCCAGATCCAGAGGGCCGTGGGCGAGGGCCAGAACCGCATCCGCATTCAGCTGTACCCGGCCGAGCTCGGTCGGATCGAGGTCAAGCTCGAGCTCGGCAGTGACGGCGTCGTCAAGGCCATCGTCGCGGTCGACAAGCCGGAAACTCTCGAAATGTTCCAGCGCGACATCCGCGGTTTCGAGAAGGCGCTGCAGGATGCCGGCTTGAAGACCGATTCCGGCAGCCTGAGTTTCAACCTGCGCGGCCAGGGCCAGCACGGCCCGGAATCCGGCCACGACTCCCCCGAGTTGGAGGACCGTCTGTCCGAACCCGAGCCTGAGGCCGAGGCGGCCGCCGAGACGCCGCGCGCGCCCCATCGGGTGATGCGCCCCGGCGCGATCGACATACGGGTCTAGGAACAGAGCCAGCCAAGGAGACGGACGACATGGAAATCAACGGCGTGGCCTTCAAGGAGCCGACGGGCAGCGGAAGCAACGCGGCGGGATCGTTGGCCGAGACCTTCGACACCTTCCTGACACTGCTGACCACGCAGCTGAAGAACCAGGATCCCCTCGATCCGCTGGACAGTAACCAGTTCACCGAGCAACTGGTGCAGTTTGCCGGGGTCGAGCAGTCGATCGCCACCAACAAGAAGCTCGATCAGCTGGTCGCGCTGCAGACCAGCAATCAACTCAACGGCGCCGTCTCCTACATCGGCAAGACCGTCGAGGTGGTGAGCGACCGGCTGTTGCTGCGGGACGGCATCGCCCAGATCAGTTACGGAATCGAAGGCAACGCCGCGCAGACAACGATCAACATCGTCGACCAGAACGGCGTCACGGTCCGCGCCGTCAACGGCGAGATCGCTTCCGGCCGGCACGAGTTCGCTTGGGACGGGAAGGATTCGAGGGGCAATCAGCTACCCGACGGCGTTTACGGCTTTACCGTGATCGCCGTCGATTCCGAGGAACAGACCGTCAATACGGTGACCGCCACCACGGGCCGGGTGACCGGAGTGGAAATCATCGACAGCACCGTGACCCTCAATATCGGTGAGCTCGGCGTGCCGTTCGATTCGATTTTCGCTGTCCGCGAACATCAGGCCGGCAGCTAGGAGCCAAAATTTTCCGAAGTCGCCGCCCCCGGCGGGCGTGAAACGTAGTGCAACGACTTCTCGGCGGCGGGCAGGAGGCCCGTCACAACCAGCAAATGGAGAGATCAGGATGAGTATCTTCGGTGCGATGTTTTCCGGTGTCACCGGACTGGACGCGCAAAGCCAGGCGCTCGGGATGATTGCCGACAACATCTCCAACGTGAACACGATCGGCTACAAGGGAACCAGCGCCCGGTTCGCCACCCTGGTGACGCAGCAGGCGTCGCGCACCAACTACACCCCCGGCGGCGTTCAATCGACGCCGTTCCATGCGATCGACCGCCAGGGACTGCTCCAGTCCTCGGGCTCGCGAACGGACATCGCGATCGCCGGCCAGGGCTTCTTCGTGGTGAACGAGGCGGCCCAGCCGGGACTCGGCAACGAATACCTCTTCACCCGCGCCGGCTCGTTCAATCCGGACGAGAACGGCAACCTGGTCAACACCGGCGGATATTACCTGCAGGGCTGGCCGCTCACCAACGGCGCGTTGCCGAGCAACACCAGCGTGCTGACCAGCGTCCAGACCGTGAATATCTCGAACCTGGCCGGTACGGCGCGCGCGACCCAGAACGTCAATCTCGCGCTGAACCTGCCCTCGACCGCACCTGCCGCTGCGGGCGGTGGTCAAATCAACTCCAACATCTCGGCCACCGCGCTTGCCGGCATCACCGACATCGACTTCAAGTCCTACGGGGCCGTCGGTCAGGTCGGCAAGCTCACCTACGTCGCCGCGACCAAGACCATGACCATCGACATCGGCGGTCAGACGGGCACCTTCGACCTGAGCGCTGGGACCGCCCAAATCTACAAGAGCACCGGTACGCTCTCCGGGATGGAAGTGACGGTGGACGGCAACTTCGACTTCAACGCCAACATCACCACGCAGGTCAACACGGTGGCCGAAACCAACGGTGTCGGCGCCGAGCCGGGCAACTTCACCCTCGCCACGAACCTGACCGGTATCGATACCATCTCCTTGGCCGGCGTGGCCGCCGATCAGGTCGTGACCGTCGAATTCGACAGTGCGACCGGCGTCCTGACGCTCAAGAACGGTGCCAGCACCGGGACGGTCAACATTGGCACTTCGGCCGGGACCGCGACGAAAGACTTTACGATCACCTCCGGCCCATTGAACGGCACGGTCGTCACAATCAACACCGCCACCTTCAACTATGGCACATCGTTTACCGACACAGGCAATGTGACGACCGGCACGAAGACCGGCGGCACCGGCGCCGCCAACGTTACCTTCCAAGGGACGACCGGGCTCGACGCCGCGACCATTCGTTTGCTCGACAGCCAGACCATCTCGTTCACGCTGACGCAGGATGACGCGGGCGCCAAAGGCGATGTGTCCGGCTTCACCGGGCCCACCGGTTTCAGCGCCACCGTATCGAGCACTCTGGATGGCGCCGGTGCGAAGACGGCGGTCGTCACCGACGGCACCAACTCCTTCACGTTGAACTTCACGACCGATGCGGATACCGCCGACGGCGAGACTCTTAATCTCACGTTCAACGTGAACGAGCTCAAGAACAGCGTCGCATCCGATGCCGACAACCTGGTCGTCGCGGCGACCACGCCGACGGTCGCCAATTTCGACGCCACCGACCTGGCGGCCCTGAGCACCACGGCGTTGAGTTTCAATGTCGACGCGAACGGCAGGGTCTCCTTGGCCAGCGGTCCGACCGGGTTCTCGGTGGATCAGGCGGCGAGCAACGACCTGGCCACCACCGGCCTGCGCACGATCGTGCTGACCGACGGCACGAACGCCTTCACCGTCACGCTCGATATCACCACCGCGATCACCCAGGGAAGCGCCGACATCGCAGTCGACCTACTGGAGCTGCAGAACAGCTTCGGCCTCGGCGCGGCGCAAACCGGCGGCAAGTATTTCGCCACCGTCCAGATCTTCGACTCGCTGGGTAACGCGCACGACTTGGTGCTCGAGTTTGACAAGACCGCGACCAACACCTGGCAGTTACAGGTCAACGATCCCGTGCTGGCAGCCACCGGCGTGGCCAGCGGAACCGTGACCGCCGCTACCCGGAGCGTCACGTTTAGCGGCGACGGCACGCCGAGTTCCGTCACCTTCCCGGCGATCCAGATCACCAACTGGACCACCGGAGCCAACGACAGCACCATCGCTGTCGACATCGGCGCCGCGGGTCAGTCCAACGGGGTCACCCAGTTCGCAGGCGATTTCTCGCTGAGCTCGATCGACCAGGACGGCGTGCGCTTCGGCGGCTTCACCGGCGTGAGCATCGACAAGGACGGCATCGTGACCGCCGTGTTCGACAACGGCGAGCAGTTCGCCATCTTTCAACTGCCAATCGCGATGTTCGCCAACCCGAATGGCCTGGACGCGCGCTCCGGCAATGCGTTCGGTCGGACCGACACATCCGGTGACCTCCTGCTGCAGCAAGCCAACGCCGGCGGCGCCGGCACGGTCGCCTCCTCGGCGCTCGAGGCCTCGAC
>JBHIDD010000010.1:0-17149 GCA_046759925.1 Kiloniellaceae bacterium | reverse complement strand
CTGAAACCCAGTTCCCTGAGGGCAAAGAACTTCGCGATGGCGTAGTCCTCGCAGTCGCCCGAGCGCGACATGAATTCGGTCGGAGTCGCCCAGTACTCGCCGACGCCGTACACCATGCGGTCGGTCTTGTAAGGCCAGCGGTTGAAGAACCGGTTCACGGCCCGGAGCTTTTCCATGCGGTCGAGCCCGGCGGCGGCGGCGCCGATCTGCCGCCACGACCGCATGGCCGGTGAGGCGCACCGCGTTTCATCGACCGAGCAGCGGGCCAAGGCTTCGGACTCGATTTTCATCCTGGAGACGACGCGCCGCCATTGGGGCAGCATGGCCAGGCCGGCAAGCTCGAATTCAGCCGATCCAAGGATGGCGTGGCTGAACGGGGGCATAGGAGGGATGGCGTCGGCGAGCGTTTGACCCTTCGCAGGGCCGGCGGACGACAGCCCGACAACGAGGGTGAGGATCGCGACGAGCGCGATCGTACCGCTGCGCCCAAACAAGATTCCGGCTCTCCTTAACCACAGCCGTCAAACGGACGGCCGGCCCGGAGAGCCAAAATGATTTTGCCGGATTAAAAATTCCTAAGAGAACTGTGTCGAATTTGTGACATTTTGCACGCCTTCCCTTGTATTGGCCGGCTTCGGCCCTTCGACGACAGGCTCGAGGCGGCGGCCGACCATGCCGGCGCAGAGGTCGGATGACAGATGACAGGGATCAGGGATCAGTCGTTGCCTCGCAATATCTTCTACCTGACATCTGATCCCTGATTCCTGACATCTGATTCCTGTCATCCGACATCGGAACGCCCACAGGATTGCCGTCTTTTGGTCATGTTTTCGGCGGTTTCTCTGCCCATATGACGGGCGCGGAGGTCAGCGTGGTATGTGCAAAGAACCGAAGACGCAGACTCACCAGGACCCGGCCCGGCTGCGCCGGTGCCTGATCTGCGGCTGCAACTTCCCCTCCGAGGGGCCGCACAACCGGATCTGCCGGAAGTGCAAGAACAGCCAGGCTTGGCGTCAGGGCTGAGCCCGAAACCACCGTCCCCGGCGAAATACGCGGCAAGTGGCGCCCGGTCCCGGCGACCGGACCACCTGGCCCGGTAGGGCCGCGTCGCCGGTCACCGGCTTGGCCGGCGCAGGCCCGGCGGGCCGAGCGGTCGGTCAACGGAATAGCTTGGCGTTGTCGCCCTTTCCCTTTGTCCCTAGAATGGCCGCCACACCTGTTCCGGAGCCGGACAGCGCCCGCATGCGCAGCAATTCCACAGTTCCCCGATCGACACGTAAGGTTGATGGCGGCTGACCGTGGGGAATTTCGGTATCTGCCAGGCGGTGCGCCGCAACGAGGACCTTCGTTTCCTCACCGGGGCCGGCCGCTACGTTGGCGACATCAAGCTGGCCGGGATGGCCTGTGGCTTGGTCTTGCGCTCGCCCCATGCGCATGCCCGTGTCAACCGGATTGATACGCGTGCGGCGGCGGCGGTGCCGGGGGTGCTGGCGCTGTTCACGGGCGCCGACTGGCAGGCCGAAGGTCTCGGCGACATTCCGACCCGGACATCCGCAAAGAATCGGGACGGCTCGCCGATCCCGGTGCCGCCGCGCCCGGCCCTGGTCACCGAGAGGGTTCGCTTCGTCGGGGACGCCGTGGCCTTCGTTGTCGCGGAGACGATGGAGGCGGCGAAGGACGCGGCCGAGCTGATCGATGTCGACTATGAGCCGTTGCCCGCCGTGACACGCGCCGAGGATGCGCTCGAGCCGGGCGCGCCGCTGGTTTGGGACCAGGTGCCGGGCAATTTGTGCGTCGACTTCGAGGCCGGGGACGAGGCGGCCGTCGATGCGGCGCTTGCCCGCGCGGATCACGTCGTTGCGCTCGACCTGGCCAACAACCGGGTCACGGCAGTCCCGATCGAGACGCGGGGCGCCATCGGCCAATACCACCGCGGAAACGACAGCTTCACGCTGATCACCTCGGCGCAGAACATCCACGCCAACCGGGACCAGATCGCCGAGCATATCTTCCGCGTGCCGCGCGGAAAGCTCCGCCACATCGCATATGACGTGGGCGGTGGGTTTGGAGCCAAGAACTCGCTCTATCCGGAGTATGCGCTCGTCCTCTTCGCGGCCCGCCGCCTCGGCCGGCCGGTCAAGTGGATCAACGACCGCGGCGAGAGTTTCATCTCCGACACCCACGGCCGGGATCAGCAAAGCCGCGTCGAGCTCGCCCTCGACTCGCTCGGCCGGTTTCTTGCGCTCAAGGTGACTTCGGTCGGGAACACCGGCGCTTATGTTGCCTCGACCGGCCCGTTCACGCCGACCGGCGGGACCGCGCGAACGCAGGGCGGTCCCTACCGAATTCCGGCCCTTTTTTTTCGCGCCAAGGCGGTATTCACGAACACCGTGCCGACCGACCCCTACCGCGGCGCCGGACGCCCGGAGGCGACCTATCAGATCGAGCGCGCGATCGACGTGGCGGCGCGGGAGCTCGCCATGGATCCGGTGGAATTGCGCCGGCGCAACTTGATCCGAACCGAGGATTTGCCGTTTCGGACCGGCATGGGCCTCGAGATCGACTCCGGCGCCTTCGAGGCGGTTCTGAACCGAACCCTCGAACGCGCGGACTGGCACGGCTTCCCGCGGCGTGCGGCGGCGGCGCGGGCCGACGGCCGGCTCAGGGGTATCGGCGTCGCCCTGTACCTGGGCCTCACGGGCGGCAGGCGAGAGGACTGCGCGGCGCTGAGCTTCGCCCGGGACGGCTCCATCACCGTCGCCGTCGGCAGCGAGTCGGCCGGCACGGGGCACGAGACGACCCTCCCGCAGATCGTCGCCGATCGTCTCGGAGTCCCGATCGAGCGAATCAGGCACCGCCAGGCGGATACCGACCTCACCCCTGCCGGCGCGGGCCACGGCGGCTCCCACGGGCTCGAAGTGGCGGGATCGGCGGTCTCGGTTGCGGCCGAAAAGGTCATCGAGAAGGCGAAATCGATCGCGGGCCACATGCTCGAGGCCGCGGTGGCCGACCTCGCCTTTGCCGGGGGTCGCTTTGCGATCCTTGGCACCGACCGGTCCGTGGGAATGTCCGACGTGATCGCCGCCTCCTTTGACCCGGAACGCTTGCCGGAGGGCATGCGGCCCGGGCTCGACGTGGAGGTGACCCACAAAATGGCGAATGTCACCTACCCGAACGGCTGCCATGTCGCCGAGGTGGAGGTCGATCCGGACACGGGTCTGGTCCGGCTCGTCGACCACACCGTGGTCCACGACTTCGGCACCGTCCTCAATCCGCTCGTCGCCGACGGGCAGGTCATGGGCGCCACCGCCCAGGGCATCGGCCAGGCGCTTCTGGAGAACGTCGTCTACGCTGAGGACAGTGGACAGGTGCTGACGGGTTCGTTGATGGACTACGGCCTGCCGCGCGCCGATGACCTGCCGGCGTTTCGGACGGACTTCTACGACGGCGCACCGACACTGCGAAACCCTTTGGGCGTCAAGGGGGCCGGCGAGGCCGGCTGCGGCGGCGCGCCGCCGGCGGTCGTGAGCGCCGTCGTCGACGCCTTGCAGGATTTCGGGGTTCGGCACATCGACATGCCGCTGACCCCCGAGCGGGTTTGGCAGGCGATCCATGCGGCCCGGAAGGACTTGTAGAGAGCGGTTCCGCCGGCAGCGCGGCTTTCGCGGGGGCATGCCGCGGGGCGGCCGCCCCGGCGCCCGGAATTCAGTATGCTGTCACCAAAATTCGAACCTGTGACCTGGATCGCCCGCCCCGGGCGGATTTCGATTGCCCTTGAGCCGGCCCGCGCTGTAAAACCGGCCCCGGAGCGACGGGCCGCCGGCTCGTCCCGGAGGCGCGGCTGTGGCGGAACTGGTAGACGCGCAGCGTTGAGGGCGCTGTGGGGGCAACCCCGTGGAGGTTCAAGTCCTCTCAGCCGCACCATGTCTTTCTCCGGGCGCCTGCGGCCGGGCGTTTTCGGCGAAGCGCGCCTTCGGTTCGACGGGCGCGCGGATTCGCCGTCAAACGGCAGGGCTTAGCCCGGGTGCGGTTTGCGGCTGTGGCGGAATTGGTAGACGCGCTAGCTTCAGGTGCTAGTTCCCGCAAGGGAGTGGAGGTTCGAGTCCTCTCAGCCGCACCATCTCCATAAACATCCGAACCCTTTTGTCGCGCCGGGAGGGGCGGAAGCCATGCTTCCGGAAGGGCCGGTTGCGTTTTCCCGCGGCGCACCCGCGTGGCCGCATACCGCTGCGGCAAGGCGGCCCGCGCCCTTACCGCCATGACGGCGCCGCCTCCGGCGGCATCCAGGTCGCCCGACAGGACAGCCGCGCGCCGTCTAAGCAGAGTGATCTTGATCCGGCCACGAATGTCCGGGCCAAGATCACTCTGCAAACCCATAGGAGTCCCGCAGGTTTTGCGAAGCCCGCCCACAAGCAGGGTGGGCGGAGTTTCGAAAACCTGCTTAGGCCGGGGCGCGCCCGCGGCGCGTGACATGACCATTGGGCAGGGGTTTCCCGGCGCCAAATCAGCCCGTTTTGGCGGATTGCGACCGACCGCGCCGGTTTACGGCCGGATTTGTGGCGCGAACGCCCTTTGTGCTACAATCGCCGCCACCTGGGCGGCGCCATCCGGGGATTCTCGGATGACAGCGGCCTAGTAACCATCGCGTTCGACCAAGGGGAGGACATCATCGTGCTTGACAGGAAAGGTTTGCTTACCCGTCGCGGGTTCTCGGTGCTCGCCGCCGCTGTGGCGATGGCGGCCGGTACGCTTGCGGGCGGCGCTGCCATTGCGGGAGGGCCGGACAAGATCCACTTCCTGATCCCGGGTGGCGCCGGCGGCGGATGGGATGGAACCGCGCGCGGCACCGGCGAGGCCCTGACCAAATCGGGCCTGCTCAAGGGCGCGTCGTTCGAGAACATGTCGGGCGGCGGCGGCGGCAAAGCCATCGCCCATCTGATCGAGACCGCGGCGCGTCAGCACGGCACGCTGATGGTCAACTCGACGCCGATCATCCTACGCTCGCTGCGGGGCCGCTTCCCGCAGTCGTTCCGGGATCTCACCCCGATCGCCGGGATCATCGGCGACTACGGCGCCTTCGTCGTGCCCCAGGATTCGAAGTTCAAGAGCTGGGGCGACGTGATCGCCGCCTATAAAGCCGACCCCAACTCGGTGAAGGTGGCGGGTGGCTCGGTCAAGGGCGGCATGGACCACCTGGTCGGCGCGCTCGCCTTTCAGGCGGCCGGGGCCGATCCGGACAAGGTCGCCTATGTCCCTTACGACGCCGGCGGCAAGGCCATGGCGGGACTGCTCTCCGGCGAGACCCAGCTGCTCTCGACCGGCCTCGGCGAGGCGCTCGAGCAAGCGAAGGCAGGCCAGGTCCGAATTCTGGCAAGCACCGCGCCCAAGCGCATCGCCGACGCGCCCGACGTGCCCACCTTGAAGGAGCAGGGTTACGACATCGAGTTCGTCAACTGGCGCGGCTTCTTCGGCGCTCCCGGGTTGCCGGCAGACCTTGCCGACGCTTACGCCGAACTGCTGGGCAAGATGTACGAGACGCCCGAGTGGGAGGCGGTGCGCAAACGCAACGGCTGGGTCGAGATCTACAAGCCGAGGGCCGAATTCGTCTCCTTCCTGGAGGGCCAGGAACAGGCGATGAAGGCGCTTCTCAACAAGTTGGGGGTCAAGACCGTCCGCTGACGGCCGGCGGTTCCGGGTCACGCGCCAAATAAAAGGGCGAGGGGGACGGAGCGATTACTTGGGACAGGTTTAGCGCTCTGCTCTTCCTCGCCTTTTCCGTCGCTTATGGCGTCCTCGCCGCCGACATCGAGCTCTACCCGGGCAGCGAAGACGAAGCCTTGACGGCCAGGACCTTTCCCGTCGCGCTTGGTTGGGCGGGCGGTATTATCGCCCTGTTGATGCTGGTCGTACCGTCGGCGCCGGCCGAGCCGGCGCCCGCGGCCCGCCGGTTCGACTGGCTTAGGGCCGGGCTTCTCTGCGTCTTAATGGTCCTTTACGGGCTGACCATCCGGAACGTGGGGTTCTTGATCTCGACCGGTATCTTTCTCGGCGCCGGGTTCGCCGTTCTCGGCACGCGCGACTGGAAGGTTTTCGCCTTCGTCCCGTTTCCCGTTGCCGCGGGCTTCGAGTTCATGCTCCACGGGCTGTTGGACGTTTACATCGGCGACCCATTCCTTGAAATGCTCGGAGTGATCGGTTGATCGAGGGCATCCTCACCGGGTTGGCGACGGTGTTCACGCCCATCAACCTCTTGATGGTGTTTGTCGGTTGCTTCGCCGGCACCTTCATCGGCATGCTGCCCGGGCTGGGGCCGATCTCGGCGATCGCCCTGATGATTCCCATCACCTACGGCTTCGACCCGGCCTCGGGCCTGATCCTGATGGCCGGGGTGTACTACGGCGCCATCTTCGGCGGCTCAACCTCGTCGATCCTGATCAATGCCCCGGGCGTCGCCGGCACGGTGGCCACGGCGTTCGACGGCTATCCCCTGGCCAAGAAGGGGTTTGCCGGAAAGGCGCTGGCCGTCGCCGCCTACGCCTCGTTCTCGGGCGGAACGATCGCCGCGGTGTTCCTGCTCGTCGCGGCGCCGATGCTCGCGACCGTCGCGCTGAGCTTCCAGTCGGCGGACTATTTCGCGCTCATGGTTTTCGGCCTTACCGCCGTCTCCGCTTTCGCCGGCCGAGGCCAGTTCCTGAAGGCGATGATGATGGCGGTTCTCGGCCTGATGCTCGCGACGGTCGGTCAGGACGTGGTTTCGGACATCGATCGCTTCACCTTCGGCATCGTCGACCTGTTGGACGGTTTCAGCTTCCTGTTGATCGCCATGGCCACCTTCGCCCTGTCGGAAGCGTTGATGACCGTTCTCAAGCGCCAGCGGATATCCGACGAGGCGCGCCGGGCGACGCGCGGCCACCTCGGCTCCCTCAAGCTCAACCGGGACGAGGTGAAGGAGATGGCGCCCGTCATCGCCCGTTCCTCGGTGCTGGGGTTCCTGGTCGGCGTGCTGCCCGGTGCCGGCGCGACGATCGCGTCGTTCCTGTCGTATGGCATGGAGCGCAACATCGCGCCGGCCAAGAAGAAGCAAGAGTTCGGCCAGGGATCGATCCGTGGCCTGGCCGCGCCGGAGACGGCGAATAACGCGGCCTGCTCCGGGTCGTTCGTCCCGCTGCTCACCCTCGGCATCCCGGGGTCCGGGACCACCGCCGTGATGCTGGGCGCGCTGATCGCGTTCGGCGTCCAGCCGGGACCGCAGCTCTTCGTGGACCGGCCCGAGGTGTTCTGGTCGGTCATCCTCTCGATGTACATCGGCAATATCATCCTCTTGATCCTGAACCTGCCGCTCATCCCGTACATCGCCCGGCTGCTGATCATTCCCTCGAACGTCCTCGTCCCACTGATCATATTCTTCTCGCTGATCGGCGTTTATCTGGTCTCCTTCAATACCTTCGACATCCACTTGATGGTTATTTTCGCGGTGGCCGCAGTCGTCCTCAGGTTGATCGGATTCCCCATGGCGCCGCTCATTCTCGCGTTCGTGCTGGGCCGGTTGATGGAGCAAAACCTGCGCCGCGCGCTGATCATCTACGACGGCTCGATCTCGTTTCTTTGGGAGCGGCCGATCACGCTGGTCATCACCGTCATCACCATCGCGGTCGTCGCCATGCCGGCGATCCGATTCGTAAAGCAGCGCAGGGCCGCGGTCACCGCCGGTGAAGGCGGTTGAACCCTGGCCGGCCGGCGGAATACCGGTGAAGTTCGAGTAAAACCCGGAGGCTTACCCAGCGAGGGGCTAGGCGAAGCGGGCAGACATGCGTCGCCCGACCCGCCCGCGATCCCGCTGTCGCGGTGGTGGATCAAGGGGCCGTTCGGTTTGTGCCGGTGAGGTCCGGCCGGCGCCCGCCAGCGCTTTGGGATAAGGTTTTGCTTAGCCCGAACGGCGTGGTCCGGTACCATCGCCACTTCCGTGGCTGAGCGGGCCAGCGACCCAACAGGGGGGATCACATGAAAAGCTATCAGGTCACCGCGTTCGGGGCCGCCCTCGAGCCGGCTGTCACCGAAACGCCCGAGCCAAAGGGCACCGAGGTGTTGTTGCGGGTGACGGCCTGCGGGGTGTGCCATTCCGACATTCATTTCTGGCGGGGCGGGTTCGATCTCGGCGGCGGCAAGTGGCTCTCCCTCCAGGACCGCGGGATGAAGCTCCCCCTCGTCATGGGGCACGAGCCGGTCGGCGAGGTCGTCGCGCTGGGGCCTGAGGCGACCGGTGTTTCGGTCGGCGACACCCGGTTGGTCTTTCCCTGGATCGGCTGCGGCACGTGCAACCGCTGCCGGGAGGGCAGCGAGAACGACTGCGTCAACATGCGGACGATCGGCGTGTTCGTACCCGGCGGCTATGCCGACCACGTCATGGCCCCGCATCCCCGCTACCTGCTGGATATTTCGGGGATCCCCGAGGCCCATGCCTGCACGCTCGCTTGCGCCGGAGTAACCACCTACAGCGCGCTGACCAAGGCCCTTCCGCTTCCTGCCGAAGACAAGGTGGTGATCATTGGCGCCGGCGGGCTCGGGCTCACCGGGATCGGCATAGCGCGCGCTTACCTTGACCACGAACTCGTCGTGGTGGACATCGAGGACAAGAAGTTGGACGCCGCGCGCAAGGCGGGCGCGACGCACGCGGTAAATTCGCGACGCGTCGACGCCGTCGAGGAGATCAAGGACATCACGGGAGGCGGCGCCGGCGCGGTCGTCGACCTCGTTGGCTCACCGGCGACGGCACAACTCGGCATCGATGCCTTGCGCAAGGGCGGCAAGCACATCTCGATCGGCCTTTACGGCGGCGCCATCGCCCTTGCGCTGCCGCTGCTGCCGCTCCGCGACTTGACGATCCGCGGCTCCTATGTCGGCAGGCTCAGCGAAATTCACGAGTTGATCGACTTGGTGCGCGGCGGCAAGGTTGCGCCGGTGCCCGTCGAGACCCGGCCTTTGGACCAAGCCACGCAGACCCTCGAGGACTTGGACGACGGTCGCATCGTGGGCCGGGTCGTCCTGGTCCCCTAGACTGCGCCAGGTCGATTGACGTTCGCACCATCGGGCGAGGCGCAGCCTCGACGGCGCCGCGTTGGCCAAGGGCCGGGACATGGCGGCCTGGCTCGGGCTGAGGCCGCGCGCGGACTCCACCGGCGGCAAGCCGCGCCTGCTCGGGATCCGCACGGGCAGGGCCACAAGGACCTCCGCACCCTTCCGATCCGCGGCGCCGGATGGTCGCGACCGAGGCGGCGGACAGGTCATCACCCTTCGGCCGGGGCGGTCTCTTCCGGTTCCTCCGCCTCGTCGTCGTCGCGGGGGTCGTCGAAACCGCCATCGGGCGCCGCGCTGCGGGGATCGAGCTCGGCGGCGACCGGCGACATCCGCGGCAGGGCGACGAAGCTCTCCTGCTGTTCGGCCGGCAGCGGCGCGCGGGCCTGCATGCGGTAGAACACGAAGACCATGAAGCCGCCGGCGACGAGACCGATGTAGCCGAAGAAGGCGTGGGCCCCGAGCGCACCCATGACCACGGCGGCGAGCACCGGCCCGGCGGTGGCGCCGAGCGCATAGGCGAGCAGCAGGCCGCCGGAGGCCGCGACATAGCGGTCGCGGGTCAGGTAGTCGTAGGCTTGCGCGAGCGAGATCGGGTAGACGCTCGTCATCGCGCCGCCGAGCAGCGCGCCGAGGCCGAGCAGGACGGGAAGCGGATCGCGAAAAACGGTGGATCCGATCCCCGCCGCGCAGACCAGCACGGTCAGCGCCAGCATCGTGAGCAGCACCGTGCGCCGGTCGTAGCGGTCCGAAAGCCGGCCGATCGGCCATTGCAGGACCAAGGCGCCGAGGATGACCGAGCCCATGAAGAGCGACACCTCGAAGACCCCGAAGCCGAGCTGCCGCGCGAAAATCGGGCCGATACCGTAGTACGCGCCCATCATCAGCCCGGTGACGCCGCAGCCGATCACGGCCAGCGGCGAGACCCCGTGAAGCTCGCGGAACGACAGCGGCCGCAGTTCGCTCAGGTCCGGCGCCTCGACCCGGGTGAGGGCCACCGGAACCAGGGAGAGCGAGATCAGGAGCGAGGCCATGACGAAGGCTTGCACGCCCGCCAAGTCCCAGAGGTTGATCATCAGCTGGCCCGTGACGGTCGCGGCGTAATGGACGATCATGTAGATGCCGAGCAGCCGCCCGCGCGTCTCGTTGCCGCTGCGCTCGTTGAGCCAGCTTTCCATGGCGGCAAAGACCCCGGCGATACAGAAGCCGTAGAGAAAGCGCAGCATGCCCCAGGACAGGGCGTGCAACAGCATGGCATGGGCCAGCCCCACGGCCGCCATGATCGCGCCGAACCCGGCGAAGGCCCGGATGTGCCCGACCTCGATGATCAGCCGCTTGCCGTAGATGGCGCCGGCCAGCAGGCCGGCGAAGTGGGCCGCCATGATGACACCCGTGACCTCGGTCGAAATCCCGGCCGCGTTCATCTTCAGCGGCAGGGCGATGCCAAGCAGGCTGTTTCCGAGCATCATGACTCCGACGCCAAGAAGCAGGGACGACACGGCGATCAGGGTCTGAACCATGGGCTTTGGACTCTTGCGCGGCGATCCCGCTCCATGCACCCTTTGCCGGCGGAGCGCAAGCGCGCACGCGCCTTACCGGACCCCGGAAACGACAGCCCGGCATGCAGCCGCTGTCGCCGGCGCCCCGCGCGGCTATAGTCGCGGGCGATGAACCGGTATCTGGAGATTCGCGAGGAGGTCGCCGACGCGCTCGCCAGCGGGCATCCGGTGGTCGCCCTCGAATCGAGCCTCATCGCCCACGGCCTGCCCCATCCGGAAAACCTGGAGACCGCGCGGCGGCTCGAAGCGATCCTGCGCGAAGCGGGCGCCGTGCCGGCGACCATCGGGCTTCTCGAGGGGCGGATCCGGATCGGGCTCAGCCCGGCCGAGATCGAACGCTTCGCGACGGCCGACGACGTGGCCAAGGTCAGCCGCCGCGACCTGGCGGTGGTGCTTGCCCGGAAGGGCGCGGGCGCGACCACGGTGGCCGCGACCATGGCCGCGGCGGCGCTGGCGGGGATCCGCCTCTTCGTTACCGGGGGAATCGGCGGGGTCCACCGGGGCGGCGAAACCAGCCTCGATGTCTCCGCCGACCTCCGCGAACTGGCGCGCAGCCCGGTCGCCGTGGTCTGCGCCGGGGCCAAGTCGATCCTCGACCTGCCGCGCACGCTGGAGGTGCTGGAGACCTGGGGCGTGCCGGTGGTCGGCTACGGCACCGGTGACTTCCCCGCCTTCTTCAGCCGCAGCGCCGGCCTGCCGCTCGAGGCCCGCGTCGACACGCCCGAGGCCGCGGCGGAGTTGATGCAGATCCAATGGGGGCTCGGCCTTGGCGGCGGCCTGGTCTTCGCCAATCCGATTCCCGAAGCGGCGGCGCTCGAGAAGGCCGTGCTCGAGGGCTGGATCGAACGGGCGCTCGCCGAGGCCGGGACGGAGCGAATTACCGGCCAGGACGTGACGCCCGTCCTGCTCGCCCGCCTGTCCCGCCTGAGCGATGGCCGGACGCTCGCCGCGAACCTGGCGCTCGTCGAACACAACGCCCGGGTCGGGGCGGCGATCGCCTGCGCCTATGCCGCGCTGACCCGGCGCTGACCCCTGGCCGAAAGGCAGAACGCCGCGCCGGCCTAAGGTCCGGCGGGCCGCCACTCCCGCGCCAGCCGCTGCGCCTCGGCGATCGCGTCGGCCGCCATGCGCCGGGCCACGATATCGCGGTTTTTCAGCGCCCTGCGACGCAGCTTGCCGCGCGGCGCCCGCGCGGCGGCGAGATTCAGCCACATATGGGCTTGCACGTCGTCCTGCTCCACGCCGAGACCATTGGCGTACAGCCAGCCGAGGTTGGTCTGCGCCGCGACGTCGCCCCGCGCGGCGGCCATCCGGTACCACTTGGCCGCCGCGGCATAATCTTGCGCGACGCCGCGGCCTTGCTGGTACGCGAAGCCGAGGTTGGCCTGGGCATCGAGATGGCCCCGCTCGGCGGCGCGGCGGTACCACTCGATCGCTTCGGCGAAGTCCTGCGGCACGCCGAGCCCCCGGTCGTAGAGAACCCCGATGTTGTACTGCGCACCGACGTGCCCCTGCTCGGCCAAGGGGAGCCATTCCTTCGCGGCCGTCATGTAGTCCCCGCGCTTGGCCGCCGCCAAGCCCTCGTCGAAGCCCGCCCACACGGCATCGCCCGGACCCAACAGCAGCACGGCGGCAAGGAGCATTCGCTTCATGGTGTCCCTCCGTCCAAGGTGGCCGCGCATCTTACCCGGCACGTCCAGCCGTGGCGACCGGCCGTCAGCGCGCCGCGCCCAGGCAGGCGACGAGGGCCCCGGCCAGCCGATGCATCAGGGTGAAATAGGCCTCGGGGCCGGGGGCGAGCGCCGCGCCCAGGGGATCGAGCACGCCGCTCTTGGCCACAGTGCCCCGGATCGCGGCCTCGAGCAGGGCCGGCTTGAACTGCGGCTCGCTGAACACGCAGGCCGCGCCGCGCTCGACGATCCGGCGCCGCAACGCAACCCGGCGCCGGGCGCCGGGCGGGACCGCCGGGTTGACGCTGAAGGCCCCCACGACATTGAGGCCGTAGCGGCGCTCGAAATAGGCATAGGCGTCGTGCAAGACGACGTAGGGCACCGCCTTGACCGGCGCCAGGCGGCGCCGCAGCCGGCGGTCGAGCGCCGCCAGCCTGGCGCTCAGCCGGGCGCCGTTTTCGGCATAGGCGGCGGCCCGGCCGGGGTCCACCTCGCCCAGCACCGCCACGGCGATCTCGACGATGCGCCCCGCGTTTGCCGGATCGAGCCAGACATGCGGGTTGAACGCGGCGCGGTCATGGGCCTCGCGGCGTCCGTCGCCATGCTGTCCCGCGTCGTCCCGGCCGGCATGGGCTTTCCAGGTGCCGCCGCGGCGGACCGGAAGCCGAGTCACCCCGGGCTCCCGGGAGATTTCAACGACCCGCGCCCGGCCTGCCAGCGCGCGCAAGGGCTTTTCGAGGAAGGTCTCCAATCCCCCGCCGACCCAGAAGATCACCTCGGCCTCGCTCAGCGCCCGCGCCTCCGAGGGCCGCAGGCCGTAGTCGTGCGGCGAGGCGCCGCCGCCGACCAGCAGGACCGGCGCGCCAAGCCCGGCCATCACGCCGGCCACCAGGCCGTGCAGCGGCTTGATGCTGACCACCACCCGCGGGGCCTGGGCATCGCGCGCGCTTGCGGCCTGGGCCGCCGGGGCCGGTCCGGCCCATAGGGCGGCGGATACCGCGAGAAGCGCGGCCAGCGGGCGCAAACCTGCCACGTCCATGCCTTTCCAAGGACAAGGGGAGCGCCCGATCGGGCCGGACGCCCCGCTAATTACGTTATGTTATAACATTAAATGCCGGTCATGCTATAAGACCGATCGTGGACTCAAGTCCGCCGACCTGCGGAGGACGCCATGACCGCCTTCAACAACGCCTCCGCCTCGTTTTCCGGGGCGCGGCACGATCACCGGCGCTGCGTGACCGGGGCGCTTGCGAACGCCGCCGGGATCTGCGCCCGGCGGCGGGTCCGCCTGACCGACTTGCGCCGGCGGGTCCTCGAGCTGGTCTGGGACAGCCACGCCCCGGTCGGCGCCTACGACATCCTTGGGCGTCTCGCCACCGAACAAGGCCGCGCCGCGCCGCCGACCGTCTACCGCGCGCTGGAGTTCCTGTTGGACCACGGACTGATCCACCGGATCGAGAGCCTGAACGCCTATGTCGGCTGCGTCCACCCGGACGGTGCGCACGGCGGGCAGTTCCTGATCTGCGGCGGCTGTGGCGCCGCGGCCGAGGTCCACGATCCGCAGGTCGAGGCGGCCATCGCCCGCCGGGCGGCGGACCTGGGCTTCGCGGTGCGCCGCAAGACCGTCGAGGTCGAGGGGCTCTGCCCGCCCTGCCAGCAGCGCCGGGAGGAGGGCGCCGATGCCGGCTGATTCGGCGCGCGCCGCGCAGCGCGACGGGGAGACGCTGGTTGCGCTCTCCGGCCTCTGGGTCTCGCTCGGCGGCCGGGAGGTGCTCAAGAACGTCGACCTTTCGGTCCAACGCGGCGAGATCGTCACCCTGATCGGGCCCAACGGCGCCGGCAAGTCCACCCTGGTGCGCGTCCTCCTGGGCCTGATCGATCCGGGCCGCGGCGTGGTCCGGCGCCGGGCGGGCTTGCGCGTCGGCTACCTGCCGCAGAAGCTCGCGGTCGATCCGGTGCTGCCGCTCACCGTCAAGCGGTTCCTCGCCCTGCCCCAGCCCCGTCCGGCCGCGGCCAGGCGCGCCGCGCTGGAGGAGGTTGGCGCCGGCCACGTCATCGACCGGGACGTCCAGGATGTCTCGGGCGGCGAGTTCCAGCGGGTGCTGCTCGCCCGCGCCCTGCTGCGCGAGCCGGAGCTTCTGGTCCTCGACGAGCCGCTCCAGGGCGTGGACTTCGGCGGGCAGATCGAACTCTACGATCTGATCGGCCGACTGCGCCGACGCCACGGCATGGGCGTGCTGATGGTCTCGCACGACCTGCACGTCGTCATGGCGGCGACCGACCACGTGGTCTGCCTGAACCGCCACGTCTGCTGTTCCGGCGAACCCGAGGCGGTGAGCCGCCAACCGGAATACGCCGCCCTGTTCGGCCCGATGGCCCGCGGACTGGCGGTCTACAGCCACGAGCACGACCACGAACACGACCTGGAGGGCAACGTCGTGCCGGCCTCGGGCCAAGGCGGCCGGAAGCCGGCGCCCCGGTCCGGCGGAGCGGCCGGATGATCGAGGACTTCCTCGTCCGCGCCCTCGTGGCCGGGCTCGGGGTGGCGGTGATCGCCGGGCCGCTCGGCTGTTTCGTGGTCTGGCGGCGCATGGCCTACTTCGGCGCGACGCTCGCGCACAGCGCGCTCCTGGGGGTTGCCCTCGGGCTCCTGCTCGGGGTCAACCCGACGCTCGGGATCGCGGGGTCCGCGATCGCGGTTGCGCTGCTGGTCGTCCTGTTCGAGCGGCGGCGGCGGCTGATCGCCGCCGACACGCTGCTCGGGCTGCTCGCCCATGCCAGCCTGGCCATCGGCCTGGTCGCCCTGAGCTTCCTCCAGGGCGTCCGCGTCGACCTGATGTCCTATCTCTTCGGCGATGTGCTGGCGGTGGCGCCGGGCGACCTGGCATGGATTTACGGCGGCGGCCTCTTGGCGCTCGGCACCCTCATGGTGATCTGGCGACCGCTGCTGGCGATCACCCTGCACGAGGAAATGGCCCGCGCCGAGGGCGTGCCGGTCGCCGCGGTCCAGGCCGCCTTCATGCTGACCATCGCGGTGGTCATCGCGATCGCCATGAAGGTGGTCGGGATTCTGCTCATCGTCTCGCTGTTGATCATCCCGGCCGCCGCGGCGCGGCGCTTTGCCCGGACGCCGGAGCAGATGGCCGTCCTCGCCGCGCTTGTCGGCGCCCTCGCCGTGGCTGGCGGCCTCTTCGGTTCGCTGGCCTGGGATACCCCCGCCGGCCCCTCGATCGTCGTCGCCGCGACGGTGTTGTTTGCGCTCAGCCTGGCCTTGGGCGCGGCGTTCGCCAAACGCGCGCTCTGAGTAGACGGTCCCTATTCCGCTTCGCCGAGGCAGGTGTCCAGGATGTCGAGGCCGCGCATGAGGTCGTCCTCGGCGATGACCAGCGCCGGGGTGAGGGTGAGCACGTTGCCCATGGCGACCTTGAAGCTCAAGCCCTTATCCAGAGCGCGGTAGAGCACGGCTTCGGCGGCGTCGCTGTCCGGCTCCTTGCTCGCGCGGTCGCGCACCAGCTCGACGCCCAGCAGCAGGCCGCGGCCGCGCACGTCGCCGACCAGCCGGTGTTTCGCCTTCATCTCCCGGAGCCGTTCGAGGGCCCGGGCGCCGAGCTCAGCGGCGCGCTCGGCCAGGCCCTCGTCCTCGATGATCTCGATGGTGGTGAGCGCCGCCCGGGCCGTCACCGGGTTCTTCTCGTGGGTGTAGTGGCCGAAGGCATAAGTCCCGGCAAGGTCCAGCTCCGGCCGGCAGAGCGTGGCGGCGATCGGCAGCACGCCGCCGCCGAGCGCCTTGCCCAGGACCAGGATGTCCGGCACGACCCCCTCGTGCTCGCAGGCGAACATGGCCCCGGTCCGGCCCAGGCCGGTCGGGATCTCGTCGAAGATCAAGAGCGCCCCGTGGTCGTCGCAGGCCGCCCGCACCTCCCGCCAGAAGCCGGGCGGCGGCAGGTAGGGCACGGCCCGTGTGGGCTCGGCGATCACCGCCGCGACATCGCCCTGCTTCTCCAGGACATAGCGCACGAAGCCGGCGCAGGTCATGCGACAGAGGTCGAGATCCGGCTTCCCGTCCCGGTCCGGATAGCCGTAGGGGCAGCGGTAGCAGGTAGGGGGCGCGACATGCTCGGCGCCCGGCAGCAGCGGCCCGGCCGCGCCGGAACGGAACAGCTGCTCGCCGCCGACGCTGGCCGCCCCGAAGCCGGCGCCGTGGAAGGAATCCCAGAACGAGACCGTCTTGTAGCGGCCGGTCGCCGCCCGCGCGATCTTCAGCGCGATCTCGATCGCATCGGAGCCGCCGGGCGCGAACAAGACCTTGCCGAGCGCGCCGGGCGAGATCTCGGCCAGCTTGCGCGCCAGCGCGATCGCCGGCTCGCAGGTGAAGCGCCGGGGCGTAAACGGCAGCTCGTCGAGCTGCCGCTTGATCGCCGCGATCAGGCGCGGATGGCCGTAGCCGATGTGATGGACGTTGTTGCCGTGGAAATCCATGTAGCGCCGGCCCTGGACGTCCTCGATCCAGATGCCCTCGGCCTTGCGGATCGCGGTCAGGCAGGGGCTCGAGACCGACTGATGCAGGAAGTAGCGGGCATCCTCGTCGACGAGGGTCCTGGTTCCGGCGTCCAGTCGGGTGTCCGCCCAGCGCCGACGGCGCGCGGAGAAATTGACCTCGCCTTCGGATTGGACCGGCGCGTCGCGCGGGCCCATGTTCCGGCGTGCCGCCGTCATGACGCCTCCCTTCCCGGCCGGCCACGCCATCGGCAACGGCCGCGCCCCGGGTCAATGGCCCGGCCCATGGGGGATCGACTCCGCAGCGCATCGCAGAATTGGTTTTGTGGTGGCGCCGCGCCGGGAATCGCG
>JBHIDD010000009.1:0-17486 GCA_046759925.1 Kiloniellaceae bacterium | reverse complement strand
CTAGTATTTGAGCCACGTAACTTGACTAACTCGGCCATCGTCTATCAAAGTGCGGCTCCGTTCTTCCATGGCTTCCGGCCGATGCGGCTCGGGACTTACCGTTGGACGATCAACGCGCAGTTCTGTGGAAAGAATTGGCTGGCTGACAAGTTGGGGCGGGCTGCCTGGACCCGTCGCCGGCCCGCCTCGGATGAGCGGAACACGCTTGATGTTCAGTCTTGATGTTCGATAAGTCCATCCCGACCGAGCTGGGGTAGCGATCTCCGGCCCATGCCGCGCGTTCCCGGCGTGATCACGGCCAAGGGCAATGATTGCCCGGTCTCCCGCGGGTCGTTGGTGCCGTTCATGCGGGTCGCCAACCGCCACGGCGAGACGGTGCTCGAGAAGTCCCTCTGCACCTCCCGCGGTTATCTCGCCGTCCGACAGCTGCCGCCGATTTCGTGGATCCTTGATTTCTACAGATGGCGCAGGGGGGGCGGGCGAACGCAACCCAAGCGAATCAACCCCAAGCCGTGAGACCGGCGCAGGGCTCACCCAGGGCTCACCCAGGGCGCACGGGCGCCGAGCGTTTACGCATCGTTGAACAGGCCACGTATCTGGGGCGGAAAGGTTGGGGGTGGAAGCCGGAAAAACGGGTAAGGGATCAGTGCGACGGCCGGCCGGAAATGGCGACGCCGGGCGCGATCGCCGCGGCGGAGCCGTGCGTCCCCAAGGAGCGGGAACGTCGGATGACGGTGCGGCCGCGACGGAAGTTTGGCGGGTAGGAAGAAGGACTGCGAAGATGGAGGCGAAGCAGGGCGGCCTTCTGCAAATGGTTGCGCTGCTAATCCGCCGGTACCCCATTTACTCGGCTGTGACGGTGACGGCCCTGTTGGTTACGGGCCTGATCGAAGGCGTCGGGATCGCGATGCTGCTTCCAGTGTTGAGTAAGGTTATCGGTGACGGCGGGCCCACGAGCACGATCGAGCGGATGGTCGGCGCCGCCTTCGAAAGGGTCGGGATTGCGCCCGCTATCGAGGCATTGCTCGCGGTAGTGGTTGCCGTCGTGACACTGAAGGCCGTGGTAGACCTGCTGGCGAAAGCGCAGGTGGGTTATGCGGTTGCTCATGTTGATGCCGATTTGCGCTCCCGGTTGCTGCGTTCGGTCTTGATGGCGCGGTGGGGGCATTTCACTGGCCTGCCGGCTGGCCGCGTCGCCAACGCCATTGGCATTGAATGCCAGAACGCGTCCAGCTGTTACAACTCCGCGAGCAAGATGTTTGTCGCCCTTGCGCAGGTGCTCGTCCAGGGCGGCGTCGCCCTGCTCATCGCATGGCAGGTCACGGTCGCCGGCGCCGCCCTTGGCGGACTCGGGGTTCTTCTCCTGTCCGGTTTGGTCCGCCGAACGCGAGAGTTGGGAAAGCGGCGCAAGGACCTGATGGAATCCTTGACGGCCCGCGTGGTGGAAGCGGTCGGCGGCATGAAGGCCCTTAAGGCGATGGGGGCGGAGGAGCGCCTCGGGCCTCTGCTGGACTGGGAAGTCCGAAGCCTCCAGATAGTCGGCCGCAGGACGCACGTTTTGATTGCAGCGGTGCGCGTGATGCCGGAACCGTTTATCGCGGCGGTGCTGGCCGCAATACTCTACTTCTTTATGGATGTCTGGCAGGAGCAGCTCGAAGTCCTGCTGGTGCTGGCGGTTCTGTTCTCGCGGACAGTAACCAGCGTCAACCAAGTGCAACGGGCCTATCAGAGCTTGGTCGCTCGGGAGGCGGGCTTCTGGTTCGTTCATTCGCTGACGCACGAAGCGGAAGCGGCCCGCGAGATCACCAGCGGAACCGAGACCCCCCGACTCACGAAGGCGGTGCGTCTCGAGAACGTCGGCTTCGCTTACGGGGACAAGCCGGTGCTGAAGGATGTCTCCCTAACGATTCCCGTCGGAAGCATGGTGGCCCTTACCGGACCGTCAGGTGAGGGCAAGACGACCCTGGTCGACCTCGTCATCGGATTGCTCCGCCCACAGTCCGGCGAGGTGTGGATTGACGGTCTGCCGTTGGGCCGTGTCAACCTGCGCCAATGGCGCGCGATGATCGGCTACGTCTCCCAGGAGACCTTCCTTTTCCACGAGACGATCTTTACCAACGTGACGCTGGGTGACCCAAGGTTGACGCCGCACGACGCCGAGACGGCGCTACGCGCGGCCGGCGCATGGGACTTCGTGGCCGCCCTTCCGGAGAACATGGACACGATTGTCGGGGAGCGAGGAAGCAAGCTGTCCGGAGGCCAATGCCAGCGGGTTGCGATCGCCCGGGCCCTCGTGCGCAAGCCGGAGGTGCTCATTCTCGATGAGCCCACGACAGCCCTCGACAGGCGCACGGAGGCGGCAATCTGCGAGACCCTGAAAGGCCTCGCCGGGCAGATGACGATCATCGCGATCTCTCATCAGCCGCCCATGCTGGACGCGGCCGACCGCGTCTACCGGATCCACGACGGCAGTGTCTATCCTTGGATGAAGCTTTGCCCGGAGAGTGCACCCCAGCCGACCCGGGGTCTGTGAGAATTCGGCGCGGCGTGGCGCCCGTCAACATCCGGACCGTATGGCATCACTGGGAAAACGGGGGACAGCGCAAATGCTTGTCACATTTCGCGCGAAGGCGAGAAAGCTGATCCACGCGATCGCCTGGAAGGCGTTCTACCTTCTAGTCCATAAGAGGTATTACGGAATCCTGACCTGGTTGTACGCACGGGTCACGGAGGAGCGGCTATCCGACGGAACGCTCCGCCGCCCGGCAGGGCCATCCCGAGATGATAGAATAACCATACTGGCCCTCGCGCCTCAGCAATTTCGGGGCGACCTCCACTTCTTCGCCGCCAGCGGCGAGGTGCGCGTCCTGCAGCTCCCCGAGCAGTGGAAGACGCGGCTAATGTACCAGTTCTATCCCCAAGGACTGCGCCAGGCCCAGATCCTTTGGCAACACATCAACGCGCGACCGGACGAACCAAGGGCCGCGGCCCGGCACCGGTACCGGCTCTTCCTGCGGGGATTCCTGCCGCGTCTCTACCGCAAACTGGGGGTGAATTGCGTCGTGGGACACCACGTCCATCACCCGGCCAATGTCGACTGGGGGGCCGTATCCGACGAACTCGGCTTCCCTTACATCGTGCTTCACCGTGAGAGCCTTCTCGCGTCGCCGCACATGCGGGAATGGGTCAAGGCCCGCGTCGCAGAACTGGGCAGGTTCGAAGGCAGCCACATCGTGGTCCACAACCGGGTCGCGCGCGAGACCTTTATAGACGCGGGGTTCGTCGAGCCGGAACGGATCAGCAGCCTCGGTTGCGTACGGATGGACAGCTTCCTGAAAAGAATTGCCGGGGCCGAACCACGTTTGAGCGGCCGGAAGAAAGTAACGTTCTTCGCCCTCGGACTAGGCGGTGTCCTGGCTGACCAGCTTTTTCCGTTCTTCCGGGACGTACACGTTACCCTCGCGCGCCTGGCGATGCGGCACCCCGAACTCGACGTGGTCATGAAGTCGAAGCCGAAATACTTTCCCCAGTGGTGCCAAATGCTGCAAAAGGCGTTTGACGAAGCGGGAATCTCGGCGGATCGGATTCCCAATCTCCATATCTGCTGCGATCTCGACGCCCAGACTCTCATTCTCGATAGCAACGTGGTCTGTGGTCTGAACTCGACGACGCTGCTCGAGGCCGGGATCGCCGGAAAGCCGGTCGTCCTTCCCTATTTCGGCGCCCTGCGCGACCCACAGTACGATGCGCGCCTCCAATTTCGCGAAGGGTTTCACCTCTTCGACGTGGCCACAACCCCCGAGGCCTTCGAGGCACTCGTCCTCGAGCGCCTGGATAACCCGGGCGTGGATCGGGCCGCGATGGAAGGGCGCGGCACCCTATTCGAGAAATACGTCTCAAACCTGGATGGAAACGCGACCGAGAAGTATCTCGGCCTGGTCAGGCAAATTGTCGCATAGCGCCGCGCCAAACCTATGCCGTCACAGAGCCGCCGCATCGGGGCGTCCGCCTAGGTTGCGCCGACCGTGCCGGGCATGGGTTGCCCGACGGAGACCGGAAGGCCGTCCTTTTTGTCGACCACGGGAGCCACACCTTCGATGAGGGATTCTCCCGGCGGTCTTTCCGTGATAAACGGCAAGATTATCAGGACCTGCATTATATGTGGCTCGGATGATTACAGCCCGATATTTACATATACCTACAAATTTCTGAAGGACGTCCGGGGGTCGTCAGCTGCAAGCCTGGAAAAAAGAGGCTGGAGTGAGGATGTCACGTCGACCATCGTCAAATGCAGTCGATGCGCGTGCATCTATATTCGCGACGTCTTTGTGCCATCCCGGCGCCGCGGCAAGGGTCCTTCCGACCACGACGAGGGAGCCAACACCGGGGCAGAGACACCTCTGCGCATTATGGCAAAAGAGGGCTACAAATATTACAAACCCTTCGATAACCAGAACTGGGTGGTTCGCAATCTCGTTTTGCTGGCTGCCGATCGCCAAGGGAGGGATATCAAGTTCCTGGATTTCGGTGCGGGGGGCGGCGAGGCGTCCAATGCTGCCCGTGTCTGCGGTGTTCGCGATGTCGTCGCTTATGACCCCAATTACCCCGTTCATATCCAGGAGCAATTCGGCCGTACCAACTTTCCCGGCATCCGGTGTGTCCGTTCGAAGGACGAATTGGTAGAGCTCGGGCCGTTCGACGTGGTTGTCTTCCAGTCAGTGGTTGAACACGTCCTGGACCCCCGAAGCGAACTGAAAACGATCTACCACAATATGTCAAAGGGTGGTTATCTCTACATAAATAATCCTTTTATGGATTTGGACCACGAGCTCGAGGCGCTGTTGGCCGCCACGAAGATAGAAAAGAAAGACTCCATTAGTCACTATCACCCTGGGCACTTAAACTACATGACCCCGGGGCAGTTTTCGCGGCTACTCAAAGACGCGGGCTTCCGGATCACACCGATGGTCCATCATCCCCCTCTGCCTCTCGCGCGGGGCCATCTTGGACGTTATCTTATAAGGAATATCAAATGCGGCATACGGTTGGCGCAAAACATCCTTGGCGTTCCGTATTCCAGGCATTTCTTCGTTGTGCGCAAGCCGGGATGACTGGCACCTGTCATACCGTGCGCCCTGGCCCACACAACGGTGTCGCCACCGGGTTTCGGCTCCGCATTGCGGGTAATGGGCAGACGCGGGTAATTGCGAAATCGACGGTCCTCGGCTCCCGCTTTGACGAGCTGGGAAGCACGGCGTCATCCATCTCAACCGGAAGTCGTGCCGTCCCGCCGGGCCGAACCCGATAGACGCGATCGAAAGTACGCGGCGTTGAGGCCAGTCCGTGGCGAGGCGACAAGCTATGCTTCCGAATCGGGCGACTCCAGGTGAGCACTGAAGATCGTTGATGCTCGCCTTGATTCGCAGGGCGCGTCATGGCCCGCTCCGGGGCTGGGCGCCCATGTGGACGATTCTGGGACGCCTCTACCGGGGAACGCTGGACACACTGAACCTGCGGACGACCGTTACCATGCGGATCGGCCCGTATGGGCCTTTCAAATTGGACGGTCGATTCGCGTTCAGCAACTACGAGGCGTGGGGCGGTGGCAAGAACGCCGGGTTCCAGGCATGCGTCGAGGCCAGTTCGGGGGCCCGATGTGTGCTCGATGTCGGCGCGCACATTGGCTTGGTCTCGCTGCCCATGAGTAGGGCGGTCGCACCGGGTGGCAGGGTGTATGTCTTCGAACCGGCGGATTTTAATCGCGCGCTCTTGCGCCGCCACGTGGCGTTGAACGGCGCCGACAACATCGAGGTGGTCGGCGATCTCGTCGGCGAGCGCGACGAAAATGAAGTCGCGTTCTACGAAAAGGATGCCGATACCGGCTTGAACACGGTGGCGGTTCGTCCCGGCCAGAGCTCGTTCTTCAAGACTCGCAAGAGGCAGATCTGCCTGGACACGTTTTGCGAACGCCGGGGGCTTGAGCCGGACGTCATCAAGATCGACGTCGAAGGCGCAGAAGTCGGCGTCCTGAGGGGCGCCGTTCGCACGCTGCGCCGCTTTCGGCCGATCATTTTTCTCAGCGTTCATCCGCGGCAGCTGCGGCTTCTGGGCCACGACGTGGCGGAGCTGTCCCGGCTGATCGGCGAGTTCGGCTACGACTGCCGCAGCGTCTCCGGGTCCGAGGTCTCCGAACTCGAAGGCCAGGAGTACCTCCTGCAGCCGAGAGGCGCCGCCGGGCGATGATCGCGAGCGCCGTGCGCGTCCTGCGCCACAAGGGGCCGGTCGGCTTGCTTGTCGGAACCTATTTTCTCGCAAGGATCCACATTCATCGCGACCTCCTGGGTAAGCGGTTCATAAAAAAGCGAATTCACGACTACTGGATGTTCCTCGATGCGCGCGACCGGGGTATTTCCCGCACCCTCCTCCTCTTCGGCAGGCGTGAGGAGGATCACCGGATCATTCTCGAAAAAGTTCTGCACGAAGGCATGACCGTCCTCGATATCGGGGCAAACATCGGCTACTACGCCCTCATGGAAAGCCGACTGGTCGGCCCGTCTGGCCGCGTGATCGCCGTCGAGCCGTCGCCGGAGAACGTCGAGCTTCTCGAACGCAACTTGGCAACCAACGGATGCGACAACGTTTTGGTTTTGCCGATCGCCATTTCAGACAGAAGCGGACGCAGGGCCCTGTGGCTCTCCGAGCTCTCCAATCTTCACTCATTCCACGAACGGGAAGACGGGTCGGGACATATGAGTGGTCAGACCATCGAAGTCGAGACCAGAACCGTGCCCGACGTGATGGCCGGCCTGGACAAACCCGACCTGATCCGGATGGATGTCGAGGGCCACGAGGTGGACGTCATAAATGGCATGCTCGCCGCAGTGGAGAATGGCGACATGGCACCGATGATCCTGTTCGAGACCCATAGACGCCATTACACAGCGGACCACGACATTGTTGGACCGCTGTCGCGCCTGTTCGATTGCGGCTACCGCATCCGCTACGCAGCGTCATCCGGCGAAGCGGGCACGAGGATAATCGACAACCTTGGCTATAAAGGCAGCGCCCCCGTTAAGACGGACTTCATGACCCGGGTCATTTACGAAAACGTCCGCAACGACGACCTCATCGACCTGATCTGCCGCACCGGTGGCGTGCGCACCGTTCTGCTGCAAAAAGCCGCTTGAGGCAGGGGTGGGACGCACGCTCGTAACGAGGCGCTTCGTCGTCATCCCGCATCGAGAGGCGCTGAGCCCGCAAGCGTGAATCATGCCCGCGACGGTCTGCTTTCCCTTCGTCGGCGACCGGATCGGGGGAAGCCACATATCCGCTGCGCTTCTGCTCCGGAATCTCGACCCCGCCCGCTATCGTCCACTGGTCGTGCTTCATGAGGAAGGCGCCTTGCCCGCATTCCTGCGCGAATGCGGGGTCGATTACAGGCTGCTTCGGCTCCCTGCGTATGTCGGCGCTTCGTCAAAGCCGGTCGAACACGCCGCCGACATTGCCAGGACCGCGCCGATCTTGCGGCGGTTCCTACGGCGAGAAAACGTGGATATCGTCCATGCCCAGGACGGCCGCATGAACTTGACCTGGGTGCTGCCGACTCGGCTGGCGGGACGAAGGTTCGTGTGGCATCAGCGGGTAAAGTACGGGCCTTCCCGGTTGACGAAATTGATGATGCGCGTCGCAGACCTCGTGGTGTGCAATTCCGATTTCGCCGCGGCGAGCTTGCCCGATCTGCAGTCCGCGCGGGTCGCGGTCGTTGAAAACCCGTTTGACACCTCGCTCGATCCGCCGTCTCGGGTCGTGGCCCGCGCCCGTTACCTGGAGGAAACCGGGACCGCGCCGGGCGCGCGAATCGTCGGTTTCGTCGGCAATCTGAGCGACCAGAAACGGCCGCGGCTTTTCGTCGAAACCGCGGCGCGAATCAAGCAAGCGGGCGTCGCTCCGGTCTCGTTCGCGATATTCGGGGCGGATCGTGACGGCCTCGCCGATACTTTGTGCCGACAGGCGAAGAAAATGGGCGTCGGCCGGGAGCTCCAACTCATGGGCTTCCGTCACCCCATCGACTGTTGGATCGCCGCTTGCGATGTCCTGCTCGCGCCCGAGGTCGAGGACGCCTTCGGGCGCACGCTCGTCGAGGCAATGTTGGTCGAGACGCCGGTCATCGCCTCGGACTCCGGCGGTCATCGGGAGATCATTGACCATGGCCGCACCGGTTTCCTGGTCCCCGCCGACGACGCCGAGACGATGGTTCGTACGGCGCTCGTGGTATTGCAGCACCCCCAACGTGCCCGCGCGGTCGCAAAGGCCGCCCGGGAACACGCACGAAGGCGTTATTCGGTGGCTGCACATGCACAGAAAATGATGCCTTTGTACGATTCCCTTCTCGGTATTTCGGTGCCGGCGTGCGCCGCCGTATAGGCGTCGCGCAGGCCCTCCGCTGATCCCGAATCGGCGGGGTCGGCACTACGGAGAAACGCGCCCCGGCGGCATCCTGCGAGGAGCGAGCGGTGCATGGGCGGGTCGCCGGGAGACGCGGCGGAGACCGGGTGACGAATGCATGACCTGACCCTCGTGATCTCCGACCTCAGCAGCGGTGGGGCGCAACGCGTCCTCACCGCTCTGGCCAACGCGTGGGTCGAACGCGGCCTGCGCCTTTGCGTCGTGACCCTGGGCGCGCCGCAGACCAATTTCTTCCGCCTTGATGCGCGGATTACGCGGCTGGCGATTGGTGGGATCGGCGCCTCGAATTCCGCGCTTGCGGCGGTGCGCGCGAACCTCGGGCGGATCGCCGCCCTGCGCCGGGCGCTGCGCCAGGCCGGCGCGCCAACGGTCGTCGCCTTCATCGGCGTTGTCAACATCCTGACCGTCTTTGCCGCGGCGGGCCTGGGCATGCGCGTGATCATTTGCGAGCGCAACGACCCACGGCGGCAGTCGCTCGGGCCGGTCTGGGACGCGCTTCGCCGCCTCGTCTACCGGCACGCCGATCTCGTTACCGCCAACAGCCGCGGTGCCCTCGAGACCCTCAAGGCTTTCGTGCCGGAGCGCAAGCTGGCCTTCGTGCCCAATCCCCTGGTCGCGCCCCGCGCCCCGGCGGCGAGCGGTCGCGGGGTGCCCACCATCCTGACGGTCGGACGGCTTACCGAGCAAAAGGGCTACGACATCCTGCTCGGCGCTTTCGCCAGGATCGCCGGCAGTGCGCCCGACTGGCGTCTGGCGCTGATCGGGGAGGGCGAGCTGAAATGCGCGCTGCGAAGCCAGGCCCAGGCCCTCGGCATCGCCGGCCGGATCGACTGGATCGGCCGTGTGCCCGACCCGTTTCCACATTACGCGGGCGCGGACATTTTCGTCCTGCCGTCGCGCTTCGAAGGGACCCCGAACGCCTTGCTCGAGGCAATGAGCTGCGGCCTGCCCGCCGTCGTGAGTGACGCCTCGTCGGGTCCGCTCGACTGCGTCGAAGACGGCGTGAGCGGCCTCGTCGTGCCGGCCGAGGATGTGGCGGCCCTGGGCGACGCCCTGGCGCGGCTGATCTCTAACCCCTCGCTTCGCCGACGGCTGGGCGACGCCGCCCGCACGCGGGTCGAGGAAAACGCGCTTATCCGCGTGCTCGCGAAATGGGACGAGGTGCTTGAACTGCCGCCGGGGATCACCGCGCGCTTGGCCCGAACCGCCATATGACTGAGCGCGGTGCGTGCAGCATGGCAAGCGGTGCAATGATTCGGGTGCACGTCCTGACGGACCGCATGTCGAGTCACAACACCAGGGCGTTTCTGATTCCGCTTTTGCGCAATCGCGGCCGGCTGCAGGATCTCGGAATCGCGCTCGATATTTTTTATCGGGTCGAGCCCGCCTTGCGGGAATGCGACGCAATCATGGTAAACGAAAAGTACTACGGCGCCCGCTGGCGGTCCGAGGCCGAGCGAATTTTGGAGGAGCTCGAGGGGTTCGCGGCGGCAACGCGGGCAGTGCTCTACTGCGACATCAGGGCGAGCACCGGACTGATCCGGGCGGACGTGCTGCCACGCGTCACGCTCTACCTGAAGAGTCAGCTTCTGCGCGACCGCTCACTCTATGCGAAGTCCTTCTACGGCGGGCGGATCTTCACCGACTATTACCACCGGACGGCCGGCGTGATCGACAGCCGGCCCCAATATTCGTCGCCGGTCACCGACCCGGCGCAGCTCAAAAAGCTCCGCATTTCGTGGAACATGGGACTGGTCAACTACCGAGTTCTGGGAAGCCGCCTGGCGACGCTTTACCGCCACCTGCCGTTGAAGGCGCCGCTTCACTGGTCCGGCGGCTTTTGCAGCCCCTCGACCGATCGTCCGCAAGTCGCGTCATGCCGGATCGGCACATCGTACGATCGCGAAACGGTGGCCCATCAGCGGCTTGCGATTCGGGACGCCCTGCGGACGCACGTGGCCACCAAATGGGTTTCGCGGCGGGAATACCTCCGCGAGCTCACCCGAAGCAAGGTCGCGGTGTCGCCCTTCGGATGGGGTGAATATACGGTGCGCGACTACGAGGCGTTCCTCTGCGGTGCGCTCTTGCTGAAGCCCGACATGTCGCACCTGGAGACCTACCCGGACTTCTACCAGGACGGAAAGACCATGGTCGCGCACCGCTGGGACCTCTGCGATCTCGAAGAAAAGTTGGAGATCATTCTTGCCGATTACGACGATTACGTGACCATCGCGCAGGCGGGGCAGGAACTTTACCGCCACCACTTTGCCACCCGCGAGGGCCGGGAGGAATTCGCCTGCTGTTTCCATGGCATCGTTGCCGATGCGCTTAACGGCTGAACCTCCAGGCACGCATGGCAATCCGGGCCAGCCGCGCGACGCCTGTACCGGCCGCGTCACGCCTGTAATTGAGCGCTATGTCGGCAGAACGGCCCCCCGCGCCGGTCAGGTCCGAGACGGGCCGGATATTCTGGATTGGGGCCCCTCCTTTGCAGCCCGTTTGGCGAGGCCGTTCCCGGCCCCGTAGGGTTCGTCCGGTTCCTGCCCGATGGCCTTGAGCGGACGCCGCTCGTTCCGCCACCCCATGAAGATCAAGTGCGGGCAACCGCGGACCGGCTGTCGGATCGGCCGATTGCATCGACCTTAACCCGCTTGAAGGTCCCGCCCTACGGCGGCGGCCATTGGCAAGGCGTGGAACGAAATGATTCGCGTGCTGTTCATGGCCCATTTGCTTGACGTGGGCGGCGCGGAGGTGCAGCTCACCGCCTTGGCCAAGGGCCTGGACCGTACGCGGTTCGAGCCCAGTGTGATCACTTTCTATCCGGGCGGCCCGCTGGAGCAAGACTTGCGCGCCGCGGGGATCGCGGTGCATTCGGCCGACAAACAGGGTCGCCGCGAGATCGCCGGTTTCCTCTACCGCGTCGGGAGGGCCGTCCGGCGGCTGCGTCCGGACATCCTGTACTCCTACCTCGATTTCCCGAACGTGGTCGCCGGTCTCGCCAAGCTGTTCGTGGCGGGCCCGAAGGTTGTCTGGGGCGTGCGGGCGTCGAACATGAATTTGCAAGATCGCGACTTCTCCTGGCGCCTGTGCTTCGCGCTCGAACGGTTGCTCGTCGGCAATGCGGACCTGATCATCTGCAACTCCAATTCAGGCCGAAACCACCTGGTGGGGCGCGGTTTCCCGGCGGCCAAACTGGAGGTCATCGCGAACGGCATCGACAGCGTCCGATTTGCGCCGGACTTGGCTGCGCGCGCCCGGCTGCGCGCGGCGTTCGGTGTCGCCGATCACCAGCTTCTGATCGGGTTGATCGCTCGCCTCGATCCGATGAAGGATCACCCGACGTTTCTGCAGGCCGCCGCGACCCATGCGAATCGGAGCCCGCACGCCCGCTTCATCTGCGTCGCCGACGGTGGCGCAGACGACATGGCAGAGACCCAGGCCGTGGGCCGGTCGCTCGGCCTCGATGGCAGGTTGATCTGGACCGGCCGGCGCGATGACATCCCGGAGGTCGTCAACGCGCTGGACATAAACACCCTTTCGTCGGCCTATGGCGAGGGCTTCCCCAACATCGTCGGCGAGGCGATGGCGTGCGGCGTTCCCTGCGTGGTGACGGACGTCGGCGACAGCGCCCTGGTGGTCGGGGGGCTCGGCAAAGTGGTGCCGCCGGGCCGCCCGGCCGCGCTGGCCGCCGCATGGGCGGAGCTGGCCGCCCTGCCCGAACCGACGCGCCGCGAGCTCGGACGCGCCTGCCGCGCCCGCATCGTGGAACGCTTCCCGCCGGAGGCCATGGTATCCCGGACCGCCGAGAGTTTCGAGCGACTCGTCGGCGGCACGGTCGGCAAGGCCCGTCAGGCATAGCGGGCCCGCCCCACCGCAAGCAGAGGCATGTCCGACCACCCGCCAGGGCTCCCCTCGGTCAGCGGAACGGCAGGGTCATGTGCGGTATAACGGGGCTGCTGCGGACCGGCTCCCCGCGGGTCGAGCTCGCCGCCGCCGCGGCGGCGATGGGGGCGACGCTTGGCCATCGCGGCCCCGACGACTCGGGCCTGTGGGTCGATGAACCGGCGGGCGTCGCCTTCGCGCACCGGCGGCTTGCCATCATCGACCTTTCGCCGCTCGGTCACCAGCCGATGACCTCGGCGAGTGGCCGCTATGTCATCTGCTACAACGGCGAGGTCTACAACTTCCAGGAGATGCGCGAGGAGCTCGCCGCGCGCGGCGCCAAGTTCCGCGGCGGCAATGACACCGAGGTGATCCTTGCGGCCCTTGAAGCTTGGGGCGTCGAGGCCGCGGTTCAGCGCTTCATCGGCATGTTCGTCTTCGCCCTATGGGACAAGACACGCCGCGCGCTCACCCTGACGCGGGATCGCCTCGGCATCAAGCCGCTTTACTGGGGCGAGCACAACGGCCTGTTTCTGTTCGGCTCGGAACTGAAGGCGCTCACCGCTTGCCCCGGCTGTACGCTCGAGGTCGACCGCGACGCGCTGGCCGCCTTCGTGCGCTGGAATTACGTGCCTTCGCCGCACTGCATTTACCGGGGCATCCGCAAACTGGAACCGGGAACCATGCTCACCGTACGGGCCGGGCAAAGCCCCCGCGTTACCCGGTACTGGGACATGCGGCGCGTGGCCCGCGAGGGTGTCGCCAACCCCCTGCGTCGATCGGACGAATGGGCGAGCGACCGCCTTGAAGAGCTCCTAAAGGACGCCGTTAAACGGCGCATGGTGGCGGATGTCCCGCTTGGCGTCTTCCTGTCGGGCGGCACCGATTCGTCCCTGGTCGCGGCCCTGATGCAGGCCCAGAGCGACCGCCCGGTACGCACTTTCACGATTGGCTTTCGCGAACCGGATTACAACGAGGCGGTCCACGCCAAGGCGGTTGCGACGCATCTCGGGACCGATCACACGGAACTTTATGTCGAGCCCGCGCACGCCCTGTCGGTCATCCCCGACCTGCCGCGCCATTACGACGAGCCCTTCGCCGATTCGTCCCAGGTGCCGACCTTCCTCGTTTCGGAGATGACCCGCCGCCACGTCGGCGTGGCCCTTTCCGGCGACGGCGGGGACGAGCTGTTCGCCGGCTATACCCGCTATCACTGGGCGGAAATGGTGCGCCGCCGCTTCGGCGGCCTGCCCCGGCCCGTCCGCGCGGCTCTGGGCAGCCTGATCGCGGCGGGGCCGGCCTCACTGTGGGAACTGGCGGCGCGGCCGCTGCCCGCGGGACGCCGCCCGCAGCGGATCGGGGAACGCGCGCACAAGCTTGCCGGCTTCCTCCGCGAGCCCGACGAAGACGCCATTTACCGGCGCCAGCACTCCCGGTGGAGCAATCCGGCTGAAATCGTGCTCGGCGGAAACGAGCCGCGTGGTATCGCCTTCGACCCCACGGTGGCGAATGAGATCCCCGGTTTTATCGAACGCATGCAGTTCCTGGACACCGTGACCTACATGCCCGACGACATCCTGACCAAGGTCGACCGGGCGAGCATGGCCGTGAGCCTGGAGGCGCGGGTCCCTTTGATCGACCACCGGGTGGTCGAATTCGTCTGGCGACTGCCCTTCTCCATGAAGGTCCGAGCCGGCACGGACAAATGGCTGTTGCGCCAGGTTCTGTACCGCTATGTCCCGCGCGAGATCATCGAGCGGCCGAAGATGGGCTTCGGCGTACCGATCGGTCGCTGGTTGCGCGGACCGCTACGCGACTGGGCGGAGGCCCTGCTGGGCGAACGGCGGCTCAAAGAAGAAGGTTTCCTCGAGTCGCGCCCGATCCGCCGCACCTGGGATGATTTCCTAGCCGGGCGCAGCCCGTCGCAAGAACCGCTGTGGGTCGTGCTCATGTTCCAGGCCTGGCAGGATGTGCATCTGCGCGGTGTCGAACCCGACGCCGGGGCGCGACAACAGGCCCAGTCCGATTGCGGCACCCCGCCGCCAGTATCCGGGAGGCCGGGCCAGAAGGCGCCGTCCCCGCACAATGTATAATGTATTACGGAGACAAGCTTCACATTCTTAAGGACGTGTTCGGGGCCGATACCGTCGCCCTTCAGGGTCGCAGCCTCGAGGTAGACGGCGCGAGCTACCCCATCGTCGACGACGTGATCGTGTTGCTCGCTCCGTCGCAGTATCCGCCAAGCTTACGGCAACGCTTGCAAACCCGCCAAAGCGGCGACGGGACCGGGCCTAAGGATTTTGCCCGCGATATACAGTTCACTTTTGGCGAGGAATGGCAGGAATTTCCCGAGATCATGCCGGAACACGAGATCGAGTTCCGGCAATATTTTGATTTGGTTGACATCGAGGCGCTGGCCGACAAACGGGTATGCGACCTCGGCTGCGGCATCGGGCGATGGAGCTACTTCCTGCATGGGCGCGTGCAGGAACTGGTACTTGTCGATTTTTCCGAAGCTATTTTCGTAGCGCGGCGGAATTTGGGCGACGCCAGCAATGCGGTTTTTCTTATGGGCGATCTACAGCGCTTGCCGTTCCGCAAAAATTTTGCCGACCTGATTTTTTGCCTCGGTGTGCTCCACCATTTGCCGAGCAACGCGCTCGATGCCGTGCGCAACATCGGTGCGTATGCCCCACAGCTGCTGATTTATCTTTATTCGGCGTTGGATAGCCGCCCGGTCTATTACCGGGCACTACTGCCCGTCGTCTCCATGATCCGCAACGCCGTATGCCAGATCGAAAGTCCGCGCTTGCGCGCCGGCTTTGCCTGGGCCGGCACGGTATTTCTGTACACGCCGATGATTCGGCTTGGTGATCTGCTCGAGCCCTTTGGGCTGTCGAAATACGTGCCGCTCCACGACTTCTACCACGGCAAGACGCACAGGCGGATTCGCCAGGACGTTTACGACCGCTTCTTTACTCGCATCGAGCAGCGATTTAGCCGCAGTCAGATCATGGGGCTGAGCGACAGCTTCGGAAAACTCACGATATCGGATCAAATTCCGTTTTGGCATTTCCTGTGCGAGCGTTGAGCGCAAACAGGCCGGCGCCGAGACGGGCTGGCGCGTGATCAAGGTCGTCCATCTGATTACCAGCCTGGGCCAAGGGGGCGCGCAAACCATGTTGTCGCGCCTGCTTGCCGGCATGGATCGGACGCGGATCGACAACGTCGTCATCTCGTTGACCGGGCAGGGGCCGGTCGCCATGTGGATTCGGGCGCAGGGCGTCCCCGTTACCGATCTCGATAATCGCCGCGGCGTGCCCGGCCGCGCAGACGTGTGGCGACTGTGGCGGCTGTTGCGCCGGGAACGGCCGCACGTCCTGCAAACCTGGCTTTACCACGCCGACCTGATTGGCCTGTTGGTTGGCAAGCTCGCCCGGGTCCCGGCGATCGCCTGGAACGTGCGATGCGCCGAGACCGACGCGCGCTATCGGTCGGGACGCAACGGCGCGGTGGTGCGCCTGCTCGCCCACCTGTCGCGCCAGCCGGATGCGGTGGTGGTCAATTCCCGCGCGGGCCGCCGGCTGCACCAGGAGCTCGGTTACCGGCCACGCCGCTGGGAAGTGATGCCGAATGGCTTCGACGTGGACCTGTTTCGGCCCGATTCGGACGCCGGAGCTGCGCTTAGGCGAGAGCTGGGGCTGGCGCCAGAGCACCTGCTCATTGGCTTGGTCGCACGATACGACCCGCTCAAGGATCAGGAAAACTTTTTGCGCGCGGCCACGATTTACCGCCGGCACAACGCGGCGGCCCGATTCATCATGGGCGGCGATGGGATCGACGACGGTAATGCGCGGTTGACCTGCTTGATCCGCGAGCTCGGGATCGCGGATCGGGTCCATCTTTTGGGAGAGCGCAGCGACATCCCGGTTCTCACGGCGGGTTTTGACATCGCGACCTGCGCGTCGTGCGGCGAGGGGTTTCCCAACGTGGTGGGGGAAGCCATGGCGTGTGCCGTGCCGTGCGCCGCGACCGACGTGGGCGACACCGCCATCATCCTGGCCGGCACCGGCCGTGTCGTTCCTCCGAAAAACCCGGCGGCACTGGCCGCTGCTTGGGCCGAGCTCGCTGCCCTTGGCCCGGAGGGACGAAGGGACCTGGGCCGACGGGCACGTGAGAGCGTCGTGGACCGCTACTCAATCGGCGCCGTGGCGGCAAGCTATCAGGATTTCTATGCCTCGCTTTGCAAGGGCCGGCAACCGGAGCGCCGCCCCAAGAGCCCATTACCGGAAGGCCGGAGCGGCAATTGATTTCCGCGGCGAGACTGCCCTGGTGGAGCAAAATCGCGATCAAGGTTGTGCTGTCGCGACTGCCCTTGGGCTACGGCTTCTGGCGGGCGCGGGCGCTATTCCGGCATGGCGCCATGGACCGGCCGGACTACGCGTTGAAGGGCTTCGAAAGCCAGTTCGAGATGGCCGGCCGCCCCAATGGCGATTCTGGCTTCACGGCGCTCGAACTCGGGCCCGGAGATTCGCTGTTTTCCGCCTTGGTGGTGCACGCGTTTGGCGGTCGACGCTGCTGGCTCGTCGATGCGGGCGCGTTCGCCGATACCGACCTGTCCCTGTATCGGCAAATGGCGGATTACCTCAAGGCGCAGGGCCTTCCGGCCGTCGACCTGTCCGGCGTCACGTCCGTCTCGGAATTGCTGGAGGCCTCCAACGCGAACTATCTGACCTCGGGCCTCACTTCGCTTCGTGAGATCCCCGACGAATCGGTCGACTTCAACTGGTCGCGCGCGGTGCTCGAACATATCCGTCGCCATGAATTTCGCGATACCGTGCAGGAACTGCGCCGGATCCTTAGGCCCGGAGGGGCTTGCTCGCACCGGGTCGACCTGAGCGACCATTTGGATGGCAACCTCAACAACCTCCGCTTTTCTGATCGCTGGTGGGAATCGGAGTTCATGGCCAAATCGGGATTTTACACCAACCGCATCCGGTTCTCGGAGATGCTGGAGCATTTCTCGGCGGCGGGCTTCGCCGTGGAGGTCAAGCGAATCAACCGTTGGGACCAGCTTCCGACACCGAAAGCCCGCATGGCGCGCCGCTTCCGCTCAATCGATGATGACGAGCTCCGGA
>JBHIDD010000008.1:0-17595 GCA_046759925.1 Kiloniellaceae bacterium | reverse complement strand
CGCGCACTCCCGCGGGGGTGCGAGGTCAGCACGACATGGCTCGACCGTGGTCTGGACCGCCCGGTCATCTTCATTCGCTCCCGAAACAACGACTGCAGGACGCCTCACCGTGAAGAAGAGCCTTGCAGAAGATCGAAGATCATAAGCGAAACCCGGGTTTGCAACCAAGAGGTATCGAAACATGTCAAATCCAAGCTATGAACCAACGTCCATGATCCATTGATAAAAACGGCCTGACAATGGGCCGTCGTCGTTCGCGCTGCGGCCTTTCGGGCGGCGCCTCCGCCTTCGAGGGGCAGCCCTTCGGGCGGCTCCTGGGGATGTGATGGCCGAGATCCTCGAAGGGCGCCGGGACGAGCGGATCGCCCGTGCTGGTGGCCGCGCCGCCGGCCGTTCGAGCGGTTCGGGCGGCGCGCGCGGTGTTACGGCAAGGTGCCGACCACCGACCGGCCACGTCGTGCGGCGGCCGCGGGCTAGGCCCCGCCCGGGAACGGAACGCGCGAAGGCCCCCAAATGAACGTCGGTTTGACCGGCCCGAAACCGCCCGTCGCGAACCCGTCGCTACCCATCGTTGCGCCGGGATTTCGGCCGCGCAGGCCCCTGCAAAATCCGAAGCATCCGGAATTCCGAAGCGAATTGCGCTGTTGCGCGGCCCGACGACAACACACGATAATAGGCGACACACGGTAATAGGCGACAACAACGGCGCCAATAAGCGACAACAACGGCGCCCCCGCCTCGTCGAGCCGGAAAGGCGGGGCGAGCCGGTCGGCGGAAATCACGGGGAGGAAAGAGTGCCATCGGCCGATCGACCCCCGCGGCAGGCGTCGCGGCCTGGCCCGGACCCCGGCCGCCGCGTCATCGCCGCCCGACTTTCCCCTCCCGCGGCGGTCCGGCCGGGCATCGGCAAAGGAGCCCGGTCGCGATGACCGTCGGATCGGGTGAAGGTGGCCGGCTGACCACGCACATCCTGGACACCATGGCGGGGCGGCCGGGTACGGGGATCAGGATCGAGCTCTATCGCCTGAGCGACGGCGGCCGGGAACTGGTCAAGTCGACCCGCACCGACGCCGACGGCCGCTGCGCGGAGCCGCTGCTGTCCGGCCCCGAAGTCCGGGTCGGGACATACGAGCTGGTCTTCCACGTCGGCGACTACTTCGCCGCGAGGGGCGTGGAGCTGGCCGACCCGCGCTTTCTGGATCGCGTTCCCGTGAGGTTCGGTCTGGCGGCGCCCGATCGGCGCTACCACGTCCCGCTGCTGATCTCCCCCTACGGCTATTCGACCTACAAGGGAAGTTAGCGCGGCCCGAAGGAATTCTGTCCCTTTCCAGACGCAGCGAAGGCTTGAGAAACCCATGCGCAGTTCGATCCGATTCTTGCTCGGCGACGCGAGACGGGAGATTCGCGGGATCGATCCGACGCTCACGGTGCTCGAGTATCTGCGCGGCGGAGAGCGGCGCTGCGGCACGAAGGAAGGCTGCGCGGAAGGCGATTGCGGCACCTGCACGGTCGTGGTCGGACGGCTCGACGGCGCGCGCATCCGTTACCAGGCGGTGAACTCATGCATTCTGTTTCTTCCCGCCCTCGATGGCTGCCAGTTGATCACGGTCGAGGACCTGCGCGGGCCGGACGGCGCGCTCCATCCCGTGCAAGAGGCGATGGTCCGGGAGAATGCCTCCCAGTGCGGCTATTGCACGCCGGGGTTCATCATGTCGCTCTTCGCGCTGTACCACGAGAGGACCGAACCGCCCGAGCTGGACGTCATTAACGACGTGCTCGCGGGCAACCTCTGCCGCTGTACGGGCTACGGGCCGATCATCGCGGCGGCGCGGCGCATGTACGAGACCGGCCACGGCCCGGACAGGTTCCGGGCCGACGAGGGCGCGACCGTGGCGGCCCTCAAGGCGCTGCAGAGCGAGGATACGCTCGGTCTTACCGGACCCGACGGGCGCCGCTTCTACGCCCCGGCCAGCGTCGAGGCCTTGGCCGAGCTCCTGATGGCGCGCCCCGAGGCCTGCCTCGTCGCCGGGGCGACCGACGTGGCGCTCTGGGTCACCAAGGCGCAGCGCCGGCTGGACCCCGTGATCTATCTCGGTCGCGTGGCCGGGCTCGACGCCGTGGTTGAGACACAGGAGACCATCGAAATCGGCGCGACGGCGACCTACAGCGCCGCCGCGTCCGCCCTCGCCGAACATTACCCGGATTTCGGAGAGCTGATCCGCAGGATCGGGTCGGTGCCGATTCGCAACGTGGGAACCATCGGCGGCAACATCGCCAACGCCTCGCCGGTCGGCGACACGCTGCCGCCGCTGATCGCCGCCGGGGCCGGTCTGACCCTGCGACGCGGCGATGCCCGGCGGACGATCCCGCTCGAGGATTTCTTCATCGCCGACGGCAAGCAGGACCGGCGCCCGGGAGAGTTCGTCGAAAGCATCACGGTGCCCAAACCCGCGCCCGAGGCCCGGTTCCGCTGCTACAAGATCTCGAAACGCTTCGACCAGGACATCGCCGCGGTCTGCGGCGCCTTCCATATCGTGCCGGGCTCCGGTGCGGCCGCGGCGGCGCGCATCGCCTACGGCGGGATGGCGGCCACGCCCAAGCGCGCCCGTCACGCGGAAGCCGAAATCGCCGGCCGGCCCTGGACGCTCCCGCCGGTCGAAGCGGCGATGGCGGCGCTCGAGAAGGACTTCATGCCGATCGACGACATGCGGGCGAGCAAGGGGTACCGCATGCGCGTGGCGCAGAACCTGCTCATGAAGCTTTTCGTCGAGACCACCGATCCCGCGGCGCAGACGCGACTGGTCGGGGACCGGAGCCTGGCCCATGTCTGACCGCATCAAAGGCGGAGTCCACCAGGGGGTCGCCCACGACAGCGCCGAAAAGCACGCCAGCGGGACCGCGGTCTACGTCGACGACATGCGCGAGCCGGCGGACCTGCTGCACGTCTATGTCGGGTGCAGCGACCGGGCCCACGCGAGGCTGCGGCCGCTGGACCTCGCCGAGGTGCGGGCCGCGCCGGGGGTCCGCTGCGTCGTCACGGCGGCGGACATTCCCGGCGAGAACGACATCAGCCCGACCCATGCGCTCGACGATCCGGTCTTCGCCCGGGACGTCGTCGAGTATGTCGGGCAGCCGCTTTTCGCCGTCGCGGCGGAAACGCGCGACCAGGCCCGGCGCGCCGCGCGCCTGGCGCGGGCGGACTACGCGGACCTCGAACCCGTCCTTGGCATCGAGGAGGCCAGGGCGAGGGGTGTTTGCGTCACGCCGCCGCACGAGCTGAGACGGGGCGATCCCGCGGCGGCCATCGCCGCCGCGCCGCGGCGCCTGCGGGGCCGCATTTCCATCGGCGGGCAGGAGCACCTCTACCTGGAGGGCCAGATTGCCATGGCCGTGCCCGGCGAGGACGACGAGGTGACGGTCTACGCCTCGACCCAGCACCCGAGCGAGGTGCAGAACGGCGTGGCGCGGGTGCTCGGCGTGCCAAGGAACAGCGTCACGGTCGAGACCCGGCGGATCGGGGGTGGCTTCGGCGGCAAGGAAACGCAGGGCGCGCTGTTCGCCGCCGTGGCCGCGCTCATCGCCTGGACGACGGGCCGGGCGGCGAAGATCCGCCCCGACCGTGACGACGACATGCGCATGACCGGCAAGCGGCACGACTTCCTCGTCGACTACGAGGCCGGGTTCGACGAGGACGGGCGCATTCTCGGGGTGGACTACCTCTTCGCCTCGCGATGCGGCGTCTCGGCCGACCTTTCCGCCTCGGTCATTGATCGCGCCCTGTTCCACGCCGACAACTGCTACTACCTGCCGAACGCCGCGATAAAGGCCCTGGCGCTCAAGACCAACACGGCCTCGAACACGGCCTTCCGGGGATTCGGGGGGCCGCAGGGCATGGTCGCGGCCGAGCGCGTGATCGAGGAAATCGCCTTCGCGCTCGGCCTGGACCCGCTCGAGGTCCGCAAGAGGAACTTCTACGGGACGCGGGCGCGCAATGTTACGCCCTATCACCAGACGATCGAGGATAACATCGTCCGGGAGATCGTCGCGGAGTTGGAGAGGAGCGCCGACTACGCCGCCCGCCGATCGGCGATACTGAGCGGGAACCGGCGCAGTCGGTCGCTCAAGAAGGGCATCGCGCTGATCCCGGTCAAGTTCGGGATCTCGTTTACCACCACCCACATGAACCAGGCGGGTGCCCTGGTCCACGTCTATACCGACGGCAGCATCCACCTGAACCACGGCGGCACGGAGATGGGTCAGGGCCTGATGACCAAGGTGGCGCAGATCGTGGCCCAGGAATTCCAGGTCGACTTGGACAGAGTCCGGATCACCGCCACTACGACCGGAAAGGTTCCGAACACCTCTGCCACGGCCGCCTCCTCGGGATCCGACCTCAACGGCAAGGCGGCTCAGGCGGCCGCGCGGACGATCAAGTCCCGCCTGATCGACTTCGCCGCCCAACGCTACGAGGTCCCTTTGGAGCAGGTCGTTTTCCTGCCCAACCGGATCCGCGTCGGCAATCAGGAGATCCCCTTCCCGAACCTCGTGCGCGAGGCCCACCTGGCCCGCGTGTCCCTCTCGTCCACCGGTTTCTACCGGACACCGAAAATATATTATGATCGCGACAAGGCCCGCGGTCGGCCGTTCTTCTATTATGCCTACGGCGCGGCGGTGAGCGAGGTGACGATCGATACCCTGACGGGCGAATACAAGGTCGACCGCGTGGACATCCTCCACGACGTCGGCCGGTCGCTCAACCCGGCAATCGACCTGGGCCAAGTCGAAGGCGGGTTCATTCAGGGCATGGGCTGGATGACCTCCGAAGAGCTGTGGTGGGACGAAGAGGGCCGTCTCGGAACGCACGCGCCGTCGACCTACAAGATCCCGACCTGCGGCGACCGGCCGCGCGACTTTCGGATCCGGCTTCTGGAGGGCGCCGGGAACCGGGAGGACACGGTCTTCTCGTCCAAGGCGGTGGGCGAGCCGCCGCTCATGCTGGCGATCTCCGTCCTGCACGCCCTCGCGGACGCGGTGGCGAGCGTGGCCGACCACCGCGTCTGCCCGCGGCTGGACACGCCGGCGACGCCGGAACGGGTCCTCGCGGCCGTCGAATCGGTCCAGGCGCGGGCCGCCGCGCTCGACAGGGAACAGGCTGCGTCGTGACTCGACTCGCGCCGATCGTCCGCGAGGCGCTCGAGGCACTGGAGGCGGGGGCCGACGGCGAAGTGGCCGGCAAGCGGCCGGCCGTCGTCGCGGCGCTGACCGCCGCCGAACCGCCGACCGCGTTCGAGCGGGCGCAGCGGAACGCGGTGGAACCGGTGAGGAACCGGCGCGCGTGGGGGTCAGAATGAACGAGACGGCTCCGGCCCGACTTCGACTGTCCGGCATCTCCAAGCGTTACCCCAACGGGGTGCTGGCCAACGACCAGGTGAACGTCGCTGTCCGGCCGGGCGAAATTCACGCTCTCCTGGGCGAAAACGGGGCCGGCAAAAGCACCCTGGTCAAGATCATCTACGGGGTCCTGCAGGCGGACGAGGGCGTGATCCGCTGGGATGGGCGCCCGGTCCGGATCCCGAGCCCCCATGACGCGCGCAAGCTCGGCATCGGCATGATCTTCCAGCACTTTTCCCTGTTCGAAGCGATGACCGTGCTGGAGAACATCGCGCTCGGGATCGACGAGGCCGGGGACCGGCGGAACCTGACGAAGCGAATTTCCGAGGTGTCCGAGACCTACGGCCTGCCGCTCGATCCCCGGCGCGAGGTGCACAGCCTTTCCGTCGGCGAGCGGCAGCGGATCGAGGTCGTCCGGTGCCTGCTGCAGAATCCGCAGCTCCTGATCATGGACGAGCCGACCTCGGTGCTGACGCCGCAGGAGGTCGAGCGCCTCTTCGACACGCTGCGCCAGCTCGCCGCGGAGGGCCGCTCGATCCTCTACATCAGCCACAAGCTGGAGGAGATCGTCGAGCTTTGCGACACGGCGACGATCCTGCGCCAGGGCCGGGTCGTGGCCGACTGCGACCCGAAGCTCGAGACCAAGAGGAGCATGGCGCAGCTCATGATCGGCGCGGAGCTCAAGACCCTCTCGAAACGGCGGGGCCGGGCGCCGGGCGAACCGCGCCTCGTGGTGGAGAACCTCAGCCTCGTGTCCGGCGAGCCCTTCGGGGTGGATCTGAAGAACATCAGCTTCGAGGTGCGCGCCGGCGAGATCTTCGGTATTGCGGGCGTCGCCGGGAACGGCCAGAAGCAGCTCCTGCAGGCCCTGAGCGGCGAGCGGCCGCTCGACCGGGCCGAGGCCATCCGCATCGACGGCCGGGCCGTCGGGCGCATAAACGCTGGCAAGCGGCGCAGTCTCGGGCAGTGCTGCGTGCCGGAGGAGCGACACGGCCACGGCGCGGTGACGGAGATGACTCTGGTCGACAATGCTCTGCTCAGCGGTCATCACAGGATGAACCTGGTGTCCGGCGGTTTCATCCGGGAGCGCGCCGCGCAGGCGTTCACGGCGCGGATCGTGGACCAGTTCATGGTGATGACCAGCGCCCTCGAGGTCTCCGCCGCTAGCCTTTCCGGCGGCAACCTGCAGAAATTCATCGTCGGGCGCGAGATTCTGCAAGCGCCGGACGTGCTGGTCGCCTCGCAGCCGACCTGGGGCGTGGACGCGGGCGCCGCCGCAGCCATCCACCAGGCCCTGGCCAACCTCGCCGCCGAGGGCACGGCCGTGCTGATCATATCGCAGGACCTCGACGAACTGCTGACGCTCGCCGACCGCCTGACGGTGATCAACGAGGGGACCCTCTCGGCCCCGATGGTCACGGCGGAGGCCTCGATCGAGGAGATCGGCCTGCTCATGGGCGGCCTGCACGGCCTCGATGCGGCCAGGTTGGAGCGACAGAAAGGGAAAGCCGCCTATGCCGTTTAGGATCGAGCCAAGGCGCGACGCCTCGCGCGCGATGCTGATTGCGATGCCGCTCCTGGCGGTGACTCTGACCGTCGCTGCGGGGTTCGTCCTCTTCGCCGTGATGGGCTACGATCCGCTCGCCGCGCTCTACCACTTCTTTGTCTCGCCTGTCCTTTCGGTTTACGGGCTCGCGGAGCTCGGCATCAAGGCGACGCCTCTGGTGCTCTGCGCGGTCGGGCTGGCGATCGCGTTTCGGGCCAACGTGTGGAACATCGGCGCGGAGGGCCAGCTGACGATCGGGGCCATCGCCGGCGGCGGCGTCGCGCTCTGGCTCTGGAACGAAAGCGGCCTCCTGGTCCTGCCTTTGATGGGTCTCGCCGGCGCCCTGGGCGGCATGGCCTGGGCCGCGATCCCCGCGTTGCTCAAAACGCGGTTCAACGTCAACGAGATCCTCTCGAGTCTCATGCTGACCTATGTCGCCACGCTGCTCCTGAGCACGCTCGTCCACGGCCCGTGGAGGAGTCCGGACGGCTACAACTTTCCGGAAACCCGCCTGTTCAGCGACTCCGCGCTCCTGCCCGTCGTCCTGGCGGGCACGCGGCTGCATCTGGGCGCGGTCTTCGCCCTGCTCGCGGTTTCGGCGGCCTGGCTGATCATGGGCCGCACGATCATCGGGTTCCAGGCGAAGGTGGTCGGCCAGGCGCCGGCCGCGGCGCGGTTCGCGGGCTTCAGCCAAAAGCGGATCGTCTGGCTCACTATGCTGACAAGCGGCGGGCTCGCCGGCCTGGCCGGGCTTTTCGAGGTGGCGGGGCCGGTCGGCCAGCTTGTGCCGGTCATCTCGCCGGGCTACGGCTTCACCGCCATCATCGTCGCCTTCCTCGGCAGGCTGCATCCGGCCGGCGTGCTCTTCGCGGGCCTGCTGGTGGCGCTGTCGTACATCGGCGGCGAGAACGCGCAGATCGAGGTGGGCCTGCCAGTGGCCGTCACCGGGGTCTTCCAGGGCATGTTGCTGTTCTTCCTGCTGGGCTGCGACGTCCTGGTGCGGTACAAAATCCGCTTCGCGCCGGAACCCCGTCGCGCGGTTGTCCGGACATGACCGTAGATACCGCCGTCCTCACGCTGATCACGATCATAAGCGCGGCCACGCCGCTCCTCTTCGCCGCGACCGGCGAGCTGGTCGTGGAAAAGTCGGGGGTGCTCAATCTCGGCGTGGAGGGGATGATGCTGGCCGGCGCCGTGACCGCCTTCGTCGTGACCGTGACCACCGGGAGCCCCGCCCTTGGCGTGGCCGCCGGCGCCCTGGCCGGCGCAGGCATGGCCCTGGTCTTCGGCGTGCTCACGCTCTCGCTGATGGCCAACCAGGTCGCCACCGGTCTCGCGCTCACGATATTCGGGATCGGGCTCAGCGCCCTCATCGGCTCCGGCTTCATCGGCACGCCCGTCGAACGCCTGCCGCGCCTCGACATCCCCGGCCTGAGCGATCTGCCGATCCTGGGCCGGCTCCTGTTCGGCCACGACTTTCTCATTTATTTGGCCTTCGCCATGACGGCGGGCGTCGCCTGGTTTCTTAAGGCCACGCGCGCCGGGATGATCTTGAGGGCGGTCGGGGAGTCCCACGATTCGGCCCATTCGATCGGCTATCAGGTCATCCGGATCCGCTATATGGCCGTGCTGTTCGGCGGCCTCATGTGCGGGCTCGGCGGCGCCTTTCTCTCGCTTTCATACACGCCGATGTGGATCGAGCAGATGACCGCGGGCCGCGGCTGGATCGCGGTGGCGCTGGTCGTCTTCTCCGCTTGGCACCCCTGGCGCGTGCTGGTGGGCGCCTTCCTCTTCGGCGGGGTAACCATCCTGCAGCTTCACGCACAGGGCGGCGGCGGCCTGGGCGTTCCCTCCCAGGTCATGTCGATGCTGCCCTACATCGCCACGATCCTCGTCCTGACGCTGATTTCCGCCGGCCCCTTCAGGGGCCGGCTCAACGCGCCGGCCTGTCTTGGAAAGCCTTTCCGGCCGGCCGCCTGAACCATGGGTTTCATAACCAGCAGGGAGAGTTTGCGATGAATATCAGTTTGACGAGACGGACGTTGTTCGCGGCCCTCGCCGGATGCGCGATCGCCGCGACGGCGCAGGCCGGTGAACCGGTCAAGGTCGGGTTCGTGTACGTAGGCCCCGTGGGCGACCACGGCTGGACCTATCGGCACGACCAGGGACGGCTGGCCGTGGAGCAGGCCTTCGGCGACAAGGTCAAGACCACCTTCGTCGAGAACGTCAGCGAGGGGCCGGACGCCGAGCGCGTGATCCGTCAGCTCGCGGCGAGCGGCCACGAGATCATCTTCACCACGTCCTTCGGCTTCATGAACCCGACGGTCCGCGTGGCCAAGCGTTTCCCCAAGGTGAAGTTCGAACACGCGACCGGCTATCAGCGCGGGGGCAACGTGAGCACCTACATGGCCCGGTTCTACGAGGGGCGGGCGGTGATCGGCACGATCGCCGGGCATATGAGCAAGAGCGGCATCGTCGGCTACATCGGATCCTTCCCGATCCCCGAGGTGGTGCGCGGCATCAACGCCTTCACCCTGGCCGCCCAGAAGGTCAACCCGGACATCAGGATTCGGGTCGTGTGGGTCAACACCTGGTACGACCCCGGCAAGGAAGGCGACGCCGCCAAGGCCCTGATCGACCAGGGCGCCGACATCATCGTCCAGCACACCGACAGTCCGGCGCCGCTGCAAGTCGCGGAGGACCGTGGCGTCCTCGGCTTCGGCCAGGCCTCGGACATGCGGGCCTTCGCGCCGCGGGCCCAGCTCACCTCCATCGTCGACAACTGGAACCAGTACTATATCGACCGGGTCAAGGCGGTGATGGACGGCAACTGGACCGCGTCCGACACCTGGGGCGGGCTCGATGTCGGCATGGTGGAGATCGCGCCCTACAACGAATCGCTTCCCGCGGAGGTCGTCCGGGCCGCGGAAGCGATCAAGAACGGCATCATCAAGGACACCTTCCATCCCTTCACCGGACCGATCCGCAATCGGGCCGGCGAGGTCGTCGTCGCGGCCGGCGTGAAATTGAGCGACGAGGAGCTCCTGAAGATGGATTGGTACGTCCAGGGCGTGGAGAAGTAGCCCGTCACCCGTTCGCGGCGCCCGGGCGCGGCCTGAGTTGGCGGTCCCGGGCGCTGCGGCCTGGGCCGAGAGTGCCGGCGAGTCGGGCATCGACGGCGCCGTCGAACACATCGCCGGCTGGCTCCGGAGCGAGAGCCGTTGACCGGCGGACGAGGCGCCGCCGCGCCGGCGGCCGGGCTTTCGACGGGCCCGGTCGCAACCGTTCGGGCCGGACCCCCGCCCGGAGGCCGTGATCGGGCCGCGCCGGATCGAGGTTGCCCGAGGCGCCCGGCGGCAGTACCAAGTACGCGATCGATTCCCTGGGCAGTGACCGGCGGTGTTGGTACTGCGCGGCACGCCGTGCGCGGGCGGTGCCGCTGCGCCGCCCATGCCGGTGCAGGCCGAGGAGAGAGCACATGGACGCCCCGCTCATGGAATGGCTCGAGCTGACGGTCCGCTGGCTGCATCTCGTCGCCGGGATCGCGTGGATCGGCACGTCGTTCTATTTCATCTTTCTGGACGCCAGCCTGCGCCGACGCGGCGACCTGCCCGAGGGCGTTTTCGGCGAGAGCTGGCAGATCCACGGCGGCGGCTTCTACCGCATGCAGAAGTACCGCGTGGCGCCGGCGGAGCCGCCGGAGCGGCTGCACTGGTTCAAGTACGAGGCCTACGCCACCTGGCTCAGCGGGTTCCTGCTTCTGGTCCTCGTCTACTATCTCGGCGCCGAGATCTACCTGATCGACAGGACGGTCCTGGACCTGCCGGTCTGGGCCGCCGTCTCGATCGGCGTGGCGTCGCTCGGGCTCGGCTGGCTGGTCTACGACCGGCTCTGCAAGTCGCCTCTCGGGCGGCACGACGCCCTCCTCGGCTTGCTCGGCTTCGCCCTTTTGGTGTTGGCTGCCTGGGGTTACGCCCAGACCTACGGCGGCCGCGGCGCCTACATCCACGCCGGCTCCCTCATCGGCACCCTGATGGCGGCCAACGTTTGCTTCATCATCATCCCGAACCAGAAGAAGGCCGTCGCGGACCTGATCGGCGGCCGGTCTCCGGACCCGGCGCTGGGCGAGCAGGCGCGGCAGCGCTCCGTGCACAACAACTACCTCGCCCTGCCGGTCCTCTTCGTCATGATCAGCAGCCATTACCCCTCGACCTTCGGCAGCGAGTGGAACTGGGCGATCCTGGCGGGTGTCATGGTCGTCGGCGGTATCGTACGCCACTTCTTCAACCTGAAGAACCAGGGCCGCGGCATACAATGGTGGCTCTGGCCGGTCGCCGCGGCCTTCATGGCCGGCATCGTGACGCTCTCGATGCAGCGGGCCGAGCGGCCCAGCGTCGCGCAGACCCCGTCGTTCGCCGAGGTCAGGGGGATCATCGAGCGGCGCTGCGGTTCCTGCCACGTCTCCCGGCCCACGTTCGTCGGCCTCGACGCGCCGCCGAAAGGCGTCGTGTTCGACACGGCCGAGGACATAAAGCGCGAGGCCCGGCGGATCCATTCGCAGAGCGTGGCGAGCGAGGCGATGCCGACGGGCAACGTCACCGAGATGACCGAGGCGGAGCGCGCCAAGCTCGCGGCCTGGATCGCCGCCGGCGCGCCGCTCGAGTGACGGGCGGCCTGGCATGACCGAGGGCCGGAGCATCCGCGGCCCGCGCCGCGCCGTGCGCGGCCGCGTCTTGTCGGTCCTCGACGACCCGGCCGTCGTCGGCGACGAGGCCAGCTATCGCTATATCGAGGACGGTCTCGTCGTCGTCGAGGGCGGTTGCGTCGCGGATCTCGGCGAGGCCTCTTCACTGCTGTTCGCCCTACCGGCCGAAACCCCGGTCGACCACTATCCCGGCTGCCTCGTCGTTCCCGGTCTGATCGACAGCCACATCCATTATCCGCAGACCCAGGTCATCGCCTCCCACGGTGGCCAGCTCCTCGAGTGGCTGGAGCGCTATGCGTTTTCCGAGGAGCGGAAGTTCGCGGACCCCGAGCACGCGAAGAAAATCGCGAACTTCTTCCTGGACGAGCTGCTCCGCAACGGGACGACCACGGCGGCCGTCTACTGTACGGTGAGGCCGGAATCGGCGGAGGCTTTCTTCTCCGAGTCGGAGCGCCGGAAAACCTGCATGATTGCCGGCAAGGTGATGATGGATCGAAACGCCCCGCCGGGGCTGCTCGACACCGCCGAGCGAGGCTACGCCGAGAGCAAGGCCCTTCTCGAACGATGGCACGGGACCGGCCGTCAGCTCTACGCCATCACCCCACGCTTCGCCGTGACCTCGAGCGAAGCCCAGCTCGCCGTGTGCGGCGATCTCCTGCGCGAATTCCCGAGTGCCTACCTGCAGACGCATTTGTCGGAGACGCGCGACGAGATCGAGACCGTCCGGCGGCTCTTTCCAAAGGCGAGGAGCTATACCGAGGTCTACGACCGGGCCGGTCTTCTCGGCCCCCGGTCCATCTTCGGTCACGGCCTACACCTCGAGGAGCCGGAGCTGCGCCGCCTCTCCGAGACCTCCTCGGTCGTCGCGTTCTGCCCAACGTCCAACCTCTTCATGGGCAGCGGGCTGCTCGATCTCGCCCGGCTGTCGGATTCGCGTCGGCCGGTCCGCGTGAGCCTCGCGACGGACGTCGGCGGCGGAACCAGCTATTCGATGCTTCGCACCGCGGGCGAGGCCTACAAGGTGTCGCGGATCAAAGGTCGGAACCTGCGGGCGTGCGAGGCTTTCTACTTGATGACGCTGGGCAATGCCCGGGCGCTCGGGCTTGCGCATCGGATCGGCACGCTCGAGCCCGGCACCGACGCCGACATCACCATTCTCGATGCGCGCGCGACACCGGCCATGGCCCACCGGATGGAGACGATCGCAGGGAATCTCCCCGAAGAACTCTTCCTGCTCATGACCTTGGGCGACGACCGCGCCGTGCGCGCCACCTATGTCATGGGCGAGCGGGTTAACGCTGTTTGAGCACGCCTGATCCCGAAACGGAACGAAGACGTTGAAACACTCGATGGTGGCGTGAATCCCGCGGCCCGAGAGCCTGAATTCCGGCGCATACGGGAAGTCAGGATGCTTGGGTCATATGGGCTATCCGGGGCCGCGACGGCCGTACCGTGCCGTTTGGCTCATCCCTCGACGGCGCCGATGTATGGCAGGTGTCGGTGCTGCTCGGCGTAGTCGATGCCATAGCCCGCGACAAACACATCGCCAACGGTGAAGCCAACGAAATCCACGACGATATCGACCTCGCGCCGGCTCGGCTTGTCGATGAGGGCGCAGGTCCAGAGCCTGTCCACAGCCCTTTGGCGGAGCAAAGCTTGTGCATAGGCCACAGACCGTCCGGTATCCACGATGTCGTCGACCAGCAGGATCTGACGTCCGGCGATGTCGGTGGGTATGTCGCCGAGGAGATGCACCTCGCCGGAGCTTTCCCGGGCAAGGCCGTAGCTGCTAAGCCGCATAAACTCGACCCGGGGCGTCGCGCCGGCGCGGTGCAGCGCCCGCACCAGGTCGGCGACGAACACGAAACTGCCCTTCAGCAAACCGACGATCACGAACTCGCCGGAAATGGCCGCAGCAATGTCCCGCGCGATCTCCTCCACCCGCCGCGCGATCTGCTTCTCGTCGAATAGGTTGACGACCGTGGTCATGGACGGCCCCGCTCTACTCTGACTCCGCCACATGCGATCCGATCCGTCGGCCGGCCCGCGGCTTGGCGTCCCGCCCCGCCAAACGGCCATATCAGACTCAACCCATCACGCGCCGCCGGAAGCAAAGAGCCAACTTGGGCCGTATGCTGCTATCATTCGACAACGCACAGCTGGAAACACCGAAATCGCGACGGATGACACCCTTGACCGACTTCATCGACAAACTGCCCAAGGCCGAGCTCCATCTGCACATCGAGGGCACACTCGAGCCCGGGATGATGTTCGACCTCGCCAAGCGAAACGGCATCGGCTTGCCCTACGACTCGATTGAGGAGCTGCGGGCCGCCTACAGGTTCCGCGACCTTCAGGACTTCCTCGACCTTTACTATCAGGGTATGGAGGTCCTGCGCGAGGAGCAAGACTTCTACGATTTGACGCGAGCCTATTTGGCAAGGGCCCACGAGCAGAACGTCCTGCACGCGGAGATCTTCTTCGACCCCCAGGCGCATACAGGGCGCGGCGTCCCGTTCTCGTCGGTCATAGGCGGCATCCATCGGGCGCTCGGCGATGCCGAGAAAGAACACGGCATCACGTCTAAGCTCATTATGTGCTTTCTCAGGCACCTGGAGGCGGCGGACGCCATGGCGACGCTGGAGACGGCGCTGGAATACCGCAACCGGATCGCCGGCGTGGGTCTGGATTCGACGGAGTGCGGCCATCCGCCCCGCAAGTTCAAGACGGTGTTCGAGCGGGCGCGCAAAGAGGGGTTCCTGGCCGTCGCCCACGCCGGCGAGGAGGGCCCCGCCGAATACGTCCGCGAGGCGCTGGACGAACTTGGCGTCATGCGCATCGACCACGGCAACCGCACCCTCGACGACGATGCCCTTGTCAGACGTCTCGCGGCGATCCGCATCCCGCTTACGGTCTGCCCGCTGTCGAACCTGAAGCTGGGGGTGGTCAAGGACATGGCGCTCCATCCGCTGAAGCAAATGATGGATAAGGGCCTGTTCGTTACGGTGAACTCCGACGATCCGGCCTATTTCGGCGGCTATGTGAACGAAAACTATCGGGCGGTGCGGGACTCGCTGGGTCTCACCAAGGAACAGCTGGCCGCCCTCGCGCGCAACTCGTTCGAGGCATCATTCCTGGCCGAGGCCGAAAAAGGGGCGCTGGTCGCGAAAGTCGTCGCGTACGAGGCGGCAAACTGACGGCTCTGCCCGGTCCCCGCCAATAACCCCATCCGGCTCGGTTCCGGCCCGCATGTCGTGCCGGTTGCCCCTACCGGTACGGGACTCTCGCACTTCGCTCCGTCGGGCCAAAATCGAAGGTTTTCCGCGGTGGATAGAGTTTTTGGTCGGGACCGGCACCACGTCCGAGCGACAGGGCACGCAACGCGCCGGCGAAGCCTGCGAAACCTGCCGGCCGATGCCCGGCGTCCCGCTTCGTCGGAGAACGGGGCAAGCGCCCTGACGGCGCTCGCTCGGCGCTCCCGCCGCTTACCACAGGGAACCGGCGGAGAGCGTCAGATCCTGCATGGTCACGCCGCGCGCCTCGTCGCGGCACAGGTAGAGGGCGAGCGCGGCCACCTCCGAGGGCTCGATAAGGCGGCCCTGGGGGTTGGCCGCCTTGACCTCGGCGATATAGGCGGCGCCCGTGCGGCCTTCCTGCGTCTCGGCGATGTCGCCCATCCAGTCGCGGCCGAAGGCGGTGTTCACCCAGGTCGGACTGATCGCGTTGCAGGTCACGCCGTGGGGCGCGCCCTCCAGCGCGACGCACCTGGTCAGCCCCACGACGCCGGCCTTCGAGGCGCAGTAGGCCCCCGAGGTCACCGCGCCCACGGAGGCGGCGGTCGAGGCGATGTTGATGATTCGCCCCCATTTGCGTTCGATCATGCCCGGGAGGGCGCGCTTGATCGTGCGGTAGGTGCCGGTCAGGTTGACGTCGATCACCTTGTGCCACAGCGGGTCGGGATGCCCGGCCATGGTCTGCTCGGCGGTGATGCCGGCGGCGTTCGCCAGGATGTCGACCCTGCCGTAGGCGTCGACGGTCGCGTCGTAAAAGGCCTGGACCGAGGCGTCGTCGGTGACGTCGAGAGCCATGGCCAGGCACCCGGCGCCCCGGCCCTCGATTTCGGCCTTGGCGTCGTTCAGCTCCTTTTCACCGGGCAGGTAGGCGACCTCGCCCTCGGCCGTCCGCGCGCCGGCCAGCAGGGAACCGATGGCGATATCCGCCCCGGCGCCTGCGAAGGCGAGCGCCATGGCGCGGCCCATGCCCGATGCGCCGCCGGTGACCATGGCGGCACGGCCGGCGAGGAAGTTCTCGGTCATCTTATCGTCCCCTTTTAAATTCCTGACGCCTCCGTGGTCGTGACGTGGTCCGCCGCTCAGTACGGCGCCTCGACGTCGCCCATCTCCACGTAGACGCTTTTGAGCTGCGTGTAGTGTTCGATGGCGGCCGGGCCGTTCTCGCGGCCGATGCCGGAGTGCTTGTAGCCGCCGAAGGGCATCTCGATCGGCGTGATGTTATAGTTGTTGATCCAACAGGTGCCGGCCTCCAGCCTGGCGATCACCCGATGCGCGCGGTTGAGGTCCCGGGTGAAGACTCCGGCGGCCAGGCCGTAGTCGGTGTCGTTGGCGCGGTCCACCACTTCGTCCTCGGCCTCGAAGGTCAGCACCGACATGACCGGGCCGAAGATCTCCTCGCGGACGATCGTCATGTCGTCGCGGCACCCGTCGAACACGGTCGGCTCGACGAAGTAGCCGCGCTGAAGCGCGGGATCGGCCGGCCGGCCGCCGCCGATCTTGAGCTTCGCGCCCGCCTGTCGGCCGGCCTCGATGTAGCCGAGGACCTTGTGCATGTGGTCCTCGGAAATGAGCGCCCCGACGTGGGTCCCCGGGTCCATCGGGTCGCCGATCTTCATCTTGGCCGTGCGCCTGAGCAGCCGGTCCATGAAGGCGTCGTGGATACTTTCCTCGACGAAGACCCGGGTTCCGTTGGAGCAGATCTCGCCCTGGGTGTAGAAGTTGGCCAGCATCGCGGCCGAGACCGCGTTGTCCAGGTCGGCATCGGCGAAGACGATCAGCGGCGACTTGCCGCCCAGTTCCAGGGTCACCTGTTTCAGGGTCGCCGCCGCATCCGCCATGACCCGCTTGCCGGTCTCGACCTCGCCGGTGAGCGAGACCTTGGCGATCCCGGGGTGGCGGGCCAGCAGCCGGCCGGTGGCGGCCGCGCCCTGGACCACGTTGAACACGCCGTCGGGCAGGCCCGCGACGCTGTAGATCTCCGCCAATTTCAGCGCGGTGAGCGGGGTCAGCTCGGCCGGCTTGAAGATCATGGCGTTGCCGCAGGCCAGCGCCGGGGCCGACTTCCAGCAGGCGATCTGGATCGGATAGTTCCAGGCGCCGATGCCGGCGCAAACGCCCAACGGTTCGCGCCGGGTGTAGGCGAAGGCGGTGCCGAGGTCGATGTGCTCGCCATGCAGCGAGGCGGCGAGGCCCGCATAGTATTCGATGCAGTCGGCGCCGGAGAGCACGTCGACGGTCTCGGCCTCCTGGATCGGCTTGCCGGTATCCAAGACCTCGAGTTCGGCCAGGTCCTTATTCCGCGCGCGCAACAGCTTGACCGCCTCCATGAGGATGCGGCCGCGGGCGGCGCCGGTCATCGCCGACCAGACCTGGAAACCGGCCCTGGCGGCGGCGACCGCGCGGTCCACATCCTCCGGGCCGGCGGTCTGGATGCCGCAGATGACCTCGCCGGTGGCCGGATTGACGGTCTCGAAGCGCATTCCCGAGGCGGCGTCCACATAGCCGCCACCGATGTAAAGCTTCTGGTCGGGCAAATTCCGCATCACGCTCTCCTTCGAAGTCGCCGGATGACACGGTTGTCGACGGAGCCGTGGGCGAGCGCCCGGGCGAGTCCGGGGTCGATGGCCGGGACCGCCAGGATCCCGCGTGCGGCCCGCCGG
>JBHIDD010000007.1:0-19822 GCA_046759925.1 Kiloniellaceae bacterium | reverse complement strand
CGCAGACAGTCCGGCAGGCCGTACGCGGCCACGCCTCGGACCAGGATGCCGCGGTCCCTGAGATAGTCGCGCGCCGCATCGGCCGAGCAGGCCGGGTCCTCGGGGAAGCGGACGAGCACGAAGTTGCCGACGCTGGGATAGGGCTCGAGGCCCATCGCGGCCACCGCCTCGGCGAACCAAGCGAGCCAGCGGGCGTTGTGGCGGTATGACCGCTCGACGTGGCCGCGATCGCCGAGCGCCGCCACGCCGGCCGCCTGGGCCGCCTGGGCGACGTTGAAGGGCCCGCGCAGCCGGTTGAGCACATCGGCCACGGCCGGCGGGCAATACGCCCAACCCAACCGCAGCGCGGCAAGCCCGTGGACCTTGGAGAACGTCCGGGTCATCACCAGGTTGTCGAAGCCCTCCACCAAAGCGCCGCCGGAGGCATAATCCTTGGCGGTCACGTATTCCGCGTAAGCCGCGTCGATCACCAGCAGGACATGCTCCGGCAGGCCTTCGCGCAGGCGCCGCAGCAGAGTCTCGGACAGGTAACTGCCGGTCGGGTTATTCGGATTGGCCAGGAAGACCAGACGCGATTTGGCCGTGACCCGGGCGAGCAAGGCGTCCACATCGGCGGTGAGCCGGTGCTCCGGCGCCGCGACCGGCGTCGCCCCCGCGGCCTTGGCGGCGATCGAATACATCAGGAAACCGTGCTCGCTGTGGAGCACTTCGTCCCCCGGCCCGGCATAGCCGCGCACCAGAAGCGCGATCAGCTCGTCCGACCCGGCGCCGCAGACGATGCGCGCGGCATCCAGCGCTTCGGTCCTGGCGATGGTCTCGCGCAGCGCGCGCGCGGTGCCGTCGGGATAGCGGTGCAGCTCCTCCCGCATCGCCGCATAGGCGGCGATTGCCTGCGGGCTCGGCCCCAGCGGGTTTTCATTCGAGGCCAGGCGAATCACCCGGTTCCGGCCCGGAACCGAAGATTCCCCCCCGACGTAGGGGGTGACCCCCAGGATGCCGGGGCGCGGGATCGGCGTCATCGCGCCGCGCCGCCCGCGCCGGCGGGGACCATTTCCTCGAGCGACAGCGGCACGGCGAAGCCACCGACCGCCCAGACGTGGCTGAGCGTGCCCTCGCCCAACTCGACCAGGCGCCGGAGCCTGGAATCGTCGTGCGCGACCAGGCCGTCGATCTCGATCAAGTGCCGCCAGTGCTGACCGCCCTCGTCGGAATTCTGGATGTCCAGGACCGCCAGGCCGGCGTCGGTCAGGATCTGCTTGAGATGGCTGCGCGAAACGACCCCGCCGGTCTCGATCACCAGGAAGCCGCGGTCCAGACCGGTCCGCTCGGCCAGCGCGAGGCTAACGGCCAGGGCCTCGGGGCTGTCGGCGCTCGGCGGCTCGACCACGGCAAAGGGCAGGCGCGCCACGATGCGCGGCACCGCCTCGCCCTCGCGCGCCAGGTTGCGCCACCAAGGATCCGCCTCGTCGCCCCGCGGCACCGGCAGGACGCCGACGGTCGCCTTGCCCTCGTTCACCGCCTCCAGGACCTGGGCCGCCGAGCGGTAGGCCGTAATCGGCGTACGCCAACCGTAATGATCCCGTGCCAGGTTGCGGAAACCGAAGCTGCCCTCCGGGGCGTAGACGGCGATCGCCAGATTCCCCTGAAGGGCGGTCACCGCGGCGAAAATCTCGCGCCAGACCCGCACGATGAGCGCCTTCGGCATGGCGCCGCGGTGCCGCGCGATCAGGCGCCGCAGCACCACCGCCTCCCGGCCCGGCCGCATAAAAACCGAATCCGAACCCTTGGCCGCACCGATCCGCAGGGCGACCTCGGTGCGATGCATCAAAAGGTCGTGAATCTCGGCATCGATTTCGTCGATTTGTCGGCGCAGATCGGCGAGGGACTGTTCTTCACCAGGCATGAAACGCGGCGACTCCTGATTAACGGGCGATTAAAGATAGTTCCTTAATCGCGCCGGGGAAATCAAGCTCTCCGCGCTTTTCGGTTCGCCGTCGCCACGCGCCTCGTCCGGCGCTTCCGTGCCCGGGACCCGAGCCGACGGCGCCGGGCGCGCGGTGCGGCGGCGGGCGCGGCCATTTGCCGCGGGCCGATTGCGCTGCAAGATCGCGCGAAAAGGGTGATAAGAACGTCCCCGAGGCTTAGCCTGAATCCGGGGACAGTATATTAATTTCTTCGGCTCCCGGGCGCGTCCGCCAAGGCAAGAAAACCATATACTGTCACCGTAATTACAGTATACCGTTTTCTTCGGCTCCCGGGCGCGTCCGCCAAGGCAAGAAAACCATATACTGTCACCGTAATTAAGAAAACCATATACTGTCACCGTATTTGGTCACCGTATTTGTAATTACATCGTAAGAAAACCATATACTGTCACCGTATTTCAGAGTTTTAACCACAGAGGCGCCGAGACACCGAGGGCCGCCACAGGGAAATGAATCTTTATGGGTCACCTTTGTGAGCCGTCTCTGTGTCTTCTGTGGTGCACTTCCGCTTCGGGAGGCGGGAAGCCAACCGGGGGCCGGATTATACGCTGAAGCGGAAGCGCAAGATGTCGCCGTCCTGGACCTCGTAGTCGCGGCCCTCGACGCGCATCCGGCCGGCGTCCTTGGCGCCCGGCTCGCCGCCGCAGGCGAGGAAATCCTCGAACGTGATGGTCTCGGCCCGGATGAAGCCGCGCGCGAAGTCGCTGTGGATGATCCCGGCGGCCTCGAGCGCCCGGGTGCCGCGCTTGACCGTCCAGGCGCGCGCCTCCTTGGGGCCCACGGTGAAGAAGGTGACGAGGTCGAGAAGCGCGTAGCCGGCCTTGATGACCCGGGCCAGACCGGTGTCCTTAAGTCCCAGGCTCTCCAGGAACGCCCGCCTGTCCGCCGGGTCGGCGAGTGCCGCGATCTCGGCCTCGATCGCGGCGGAAACGACGACGCAGCCGGCGCCTTCCGCCGCGGCGCGCCGGGCCACCTGCGCGGAATAGGGGTTTCCCGTCGCCACCGCCGCCTCCTCGACGTTGGCCACGTAGAGCACCGGCTTGGCGGTCAACAGATGGAGTTGCCGGAACCCGGGGCCGAGTTCGGCGGCGAGCTCGACCCGCCGGGCCGGCCGGCCCGCGCGCAAGGCGGCCGCCAGCGGCTCGAGGACCGGGAGGCGCAGTTTCTCCTCCTTGTCGCCGCCGCGGGCGCGCTTGGCCGCCGGCTCGAGCTGCCGCTCGATGCTCTCCAGATCGGCCAGCATCAGCTCGGTCTCCACCGTCTCGGCGTCGCGCACGGGGTCGATCGTCGTCTCGACGTGGGTCACCCCGCCCTCGAAACAGCGCAGCAGGTGGATGATGGCGTCGACCTCGCGGATGTGGGCGAGAAACCGGTTGCCCAGCCCTTCGCCCTTGGCGGCGCCGCGCACCAGGCCGGCGATGTCGACGAACTCGAGATAGCTGGGGACCGCCTTCGGCGCCCGGCCCAGCCGGGCCACTTCGGCCACCCGCGGGTCGGGCACCGCGACCCGGCCCACGTTGGGCTCGATGGTCGTGAAGGGATAGTCCGCCGCCTCCGCCGCGGCGGTCTCGGTGAGCGCGTTGAACAGGGTCGACTTGCCGACGTTCGGCAGGCCGACGATGCCGCAGTTAAAGCCCATCGGGCTCGTCCGCAGCCCCCGGCGGCTCTGGCCCGTTCCCCGCGGCGCCGCCGGTCCCGGGCTTCGGCCTGGGTTTCGGGGGGGTCATAATGTGCGCGACGCGCGACATGAAGGCGCCGTCGTCGCCCTCGATCAGCCGGGGCAGCTCGGCGGCCACGGCCTCCAGCAGCTTGTCGCGCCGGGCGGCCTCGGCCTTGGCGAAGTCGCGCAGCACGTAGCCCTCGACCAGGGTCTTGTCCCCCGGATGCCCGATCCCCAGACGCAGGCGCCGGTAGTGGCGCCCGATATGGGCGTCGACGCTGCGCAGCCCGTTGTGCCCGCCGGGCCCGCCGCCCCGCTTGACCTTGACCTTGCCGGGGGCGAGGTCGATGTCGTCGTGCAGGACGATGACCTCATCCGGATCCAGCTTGTAGAAGCGCAGGGCCTCGCCGACCGCGCGGCCGGACCCGTTCATGTAGGTCTCCGGTTTGAGCGCCAGGACCTTCGCGCCCGCGACGCGGCCTTCGGCCAGCCGGCCCTGGAAGCGATGGCGCCAGGGGCCGAAGCGATGGCGGCGGACGATCTCGTCCACCGCCATGAAGCCGATGTTGTGCCGGTTGTCGGCATGGCGCGGGCCCGGATTGCCCAGGCCGACGAGCAACAGCATGACGGAACCGAACGCGGCGAGGCTACCCCTCGGCGCCCTCGTCCTCCGCCTTCTCCTCGGCGGCGGCTTCCTCGCCTTCGGGGCGTTCCTCGCCCTCGATTTCCTCGGCCTCGGCGGCTTCCTCGGCGGCCTCTTCCTGGATCACGGTCGGGGCGGCGACGGTGGCGATGGTGAAGTCGCGGTCCGTGATCGTCGGCCGGACCCCCTCGGGCAGGGCGATCATGCTGACGTGCACGCTGTCGCCGATCTCCAGACCCGTCAAGTCCACCGCGATCTGCGGCGGGATCGCATCGGCCCGGCAGGTCATCTCGATCTCGTGGCGCACGACGTTGAGCAGTCCGCCGCGTTTGATGCCCGGGGATTGTTCCTCCCTGAGGAAGACGACCGGCACCTGGACGGTGACCTCGGTCGCTGCCGAGACGCGCAGGAAGTCGACGTGGATCGCCTGATCGGTCACCGGGTCGAACTGAACGTCGCGCGGCAGGACGCGTTCCTTGCCGTCCCCGAACGCGACGTCGTAGACGGTCGCCATGAAGCTGCCGGTCTTCAGCGCCCGGTTCAGATCGCGGGGATCCAAGGTGATCAAGGCCGGCTGCTTCTTGGTGCCGTAGATCACGCCGGGAACCCGTCCGGCCCGGCGGGCGGTGCGGGCCGGCCCCTTCCCGGTCCGTTGCCTCCGCTCGGCGGCGATGGTTTGTATTTCGGTCATGGCATCACTCCCTCAACGCAGACCCCCGACGGGGCCTGCTCCCCCGCCGAGCCCGGCCTCGAGCACCCGCCGACGAAATCGCAGGGGGCAGTCGAGGCCCGGCCGGGGCCGCCTCATTGGGCCGGCAGGTCGAACAGGCTGGACACCGAACGCTCCTCGCTGATCCGTTTCATGGCTTCGCCCAAAAGCGGCGCGATCGAGATCTGGCGGATGTTCCGGGCCACGCGCACCGCCTCGGTCGCCTGGATGCTGTCGGTCATCACCAGCTCCTCGAGCGGCGCGGACGAAACCCGCGCCACCGCCCCGCCCGAGAGCACGCCGTGGGTGACGTAGGCCGAGACCGACTTGGCGCCGGCGTCCGTCAGGGCCGAGGCCGCGTTGCACAGCGTGCCCGCCGAGTCCACGATGTCGTCGACCAGGATGCAGCGCTGGCCCTGGATGTCGCCGATGATGTTCATCACTTCGGACACGCCGGCCCGTTCGCGGCGCTTATCGATGATCGCAAGGTCGGCGTCAAGGCGTTTGGCGATGGCCCGGGCCCTGAGCACGCCGCCCACGTCCGGCGACACGACGGACAGCTCGTCGCCGTCGAAGCGGTCGAGAATATCCCTGATGAAGACCGGCGCGGCGTAGAGATTGTCCGTGGGAATATCGAAGAAGCCCTGGATTTGACCGGCGTGCAGGTCGAGGGTGAGGACCCGGTCGGCACCCGCCGAGGTGACCAGATTGGCCACCAGCTTGGCGGAAATCGGCGTGCGCGGGCCCGACTTCCGATCCTGGCGGGCATAACCGTAATAGGGAATCACCGCGGTGATGCGCCGGGCCGAGCCGCGCTTGAGCGCGTCGAGCCCGACCAGCAGTTCCATCAGGTTGTCGTTCGCCGGGTAGGAGGTCGACTGAATCAGGAAAACGTCCTCGCCGCGGACGTTTTCGTCGATCTCGACGAAGATTTCCATGTCGGAAAACCGCCGGACGCTGGCCTTGGTGAGCGGGAGGTCGAGGAATGCCGAGATGGCTTCGGCCAGGGGCCGATTGCTGTTGCCAGTCAGGATTTTCATGCCAAGATCTCTAGCCAGGCGCGCTCTCGCGTTTCCGGCCGGAAGGATCGCCCGATCCATGTCCCCGCCCGAGCCGGGCGGACCTTATCAACGCGGCTCAGCCCTGTAAACGGCCTTGGCGGGTGCGGCGATGGCCTGGCGCGGGATCAAAGCAACGCGCAACTGACCAAAAGGCCGAGCAGCAGGAACAGGACGAAGAGGATCAGATGCGGCATGGCGGCGATGCGACGATCGGATCGGGCGGCGCCCGGCCGGCGCCTCGGCGGCGACGTGCGGAGCGGTTGGTATAAGCCTTCGGTTCAGGATTCCAGGTATATGGCGGACAGGTCCCGGCCGTAGTCCGGCTCGCCGCGCAGGCGGGACCGCCGGTAGCTGAAGAACCGGGGTTCCTCCGCGCAGGTGTCGCAGGGCAGGACCTGGACGTTGCGCACCCCGGCGGCGCCAAGGCGGCGGGCGACGTAGCCCTTGAGGTCGAACAGGAACCGGCCGTCGCGCGGCGCCGGGCAGAAGAATTCGCCGTTGCGTTCGCCCTGCTCGAGGAAGGGTTGCGGAAATTCCGGCCCCACCTCGTAGGAGCGCTGCCCGATCGTCGGACCGACGCCGGCGATCAGGTTTTCGACCCGGGCCCCCTGGTCGGCCATGGCCGCGACCAGGCAATCGAGGACGCCGCCGAGCGCCCCGCGCCAGCCGGCGTGCGCGGCGCCGATGACCCCGGCCTCGGCATCGGCCAGCAGCACGGGCGCGCAATCGGCGGTGAGTATCCCGAGCGCGATGCGCGGCCGTTTGGTCACCAGGGCGTCGACCTTCGGCCTGTCCTCCAGCGCCCAGGGCGCATCGACCACGGCAACCCGGTCGGAATGGACCTGATAGGCGGTGACCAGCCGGTCGTCCTCCAGGTCGATCCGGGCCATGGCGCGGGCCCGGTTCTCGGCCACCTTGGCGGGATCGTCGCCCGAGCCGAGCCCGCAGTTGAGCGAGCTGTAAGGGCCCTCGCTTACCCCGCCGGTGCGGCCGAAGAAGGCGTGGCGGATGCGGGGCAGTTCGTTGAGCGGGCCGATGGTCAGCATGGCGGGCGCGACTCCGTCGAGTCCATAGATGGGCGGGCCCAGCCTAGACGGGCTTCGGGCGCTTGTTAAGGCATGGCGGAGTCAATCGAATCCCGCTGGCGGGCCGAATCCCGCCGGCGGGCCGAGGTCCGGATGGGTCAGCGCAAGCGCCTTGAACAGGCCCCCCATCTCCGCCGGATCGCTCAGGCGCCGCTTTGCCGCCGCGATGTCGCGGGCTTGCCCGGGCGTCGCCGTCTCCAGCAGGGCTTCGGCCCGCGCGCCGAGGCCGAGGGCCGCCAGGAATTCACCCTGGGGAACCGGCCCGTGGGCCCGGGCGCCGGCCTGTCCGGCGGCCCGGGCGAGGGCCGAGAAATCGACGTGGGCCGTCAGGTCCGCCGTGCCCGGATCCTCGAGCACCGCGTGCCGGCCATGACGGCGCAGCGCCTGCAGCGTGGCGCCGGTGCGCGGCCGGGCGTGGCCGTAATCGACGATCAGCGCGGCGCCGCCGTGCCGGGCGAGCCGCCGGCCGATCTCTCCGGCGATGTTCGCCGCCACGGTCGAAACCTCGGCGATCGCGCCTTCCGGCGCCTCGTGCAACGCGGGCGGCAGCAGGGCCGCGGCACGCGGGCCGGGCGGGGCCAGGCCGAAGACCAGGGAAGCGCCGTCTTCGGCCAAGGTGACCAGGCGCTCGCGCCAGCCTTCGGGGCGCTTCTCGAACTGGCGCACCGGCAAGGCGTCGAAGAACTCGTTGGCGATGACCAGAAGCGGTCCCTCCGGCACCCGGTCCAGGCTGTCGTGCCAGCTTGCCGCGCGCCGCCCGCCCCGCTCGAGCGCGCCGCGCTGCCGGGCGCGCAAGGCCGGGCTGATCTCGACGAGGTGGAGCTTCAGCGCGCGCCGGAACGCCGGGGCCAGGCGGGCCGCGCGCAGGGCGTCGGCCATCAGCGTGCCGCGCCCCGGCCCCAGCTCGACGAGAAGAACCGGATCGGGCGCGGCCATGCGCCGCCAGGTCTCGGCGCACCACAGGCCGATCAGCTCGCCGAACATCTGGCTGATCTCCGGCGCGGTGATGAAGTCGCCGCGCGCGCCGAAGGGATCGCCGGTCATGTAATAGCCGTGCTCCGGGTCGGTCAGCACCTCGGCCATGTACTCGGCCACGGTGATCCCGCCGTGGCGGGCGATCCGGGCCGCGATGCGCTCCCCAAGGACGGTCATGGTCGGGGGGTCACGGCGCCGCGGTCACGGCCGGGGGCTCAGGGCCGGGCGCGGCGCGCCCAGATGACCAGGCCCAGGCCGGCGAGCAGCATGGGAATCGACAGAAGCTGGCCCATGGTGGCGTCGGCGATGAGATACCCGAGGTGCGCGTCGGGCTCGCGGAACAGCTCGGCCGCGATTCGGGCCAGCGCGTAGCCGATCAGGAATGCGCCCGTCAAAAGGCCGGTCCGCCCGAGCGCGCCGCGGCGGGCCATGACGTGCAATACCACGAGCAGCACCAGGCCCTCGAGGGCCGCCTCGTAAAGCTGGCTCGGGTGGCGCGGCAGCGGGCCGCCGTGCGGGAAGACCATGCCCCAGGGCACATCGGTGGTCCGGCCGAAGAGCTCGCCGTTGATGAAGTTGGCGAGCCGGCCGAGAAACAGGCCGATCGGCGCGGCGCAGCTCACGATGTCCGACAGCGCGAAGACCGACACGCCCTGCCTGCGGGCAAAGAGCACCGTGGCGACGGCCACGCCCAACAGCCCGCCGTGGAAGCTCATCCCGCCCTGCCAGAGGAAGACGATCTCGTGCGGGTTGGCGAGGTAGAAGCCCGGCTTGTAGAACAGCACGTAGCCGAGCCGCCCGCCCAGGACCACGCCCAGCGTCGCCCAGAGCAGGACGTCGTCGAACGCCGCTGCGCTCAAGCGTTGCGGCGGCCGCACCGCCAGCCAGCGGCAGTAGCGCCAGGCGATCAGAAGCCCCGCGATGTAGGCCAGCGCGTACCAGCGGATCGCGAAGGGACCGATGGAAACCGCGACCGGATCGATCGCGGGAAAGGTGAGGGCGAAACTCATCGATAGGGATCGGGATTCGAGAGATGGTCCAGCACGTAGCGCGCGACGCCCTGCTCCAGCTCGGTGAAGGGCCGCGCGTAGCCGGCCCGGCGCAGCCGGTCGATCTTCGCCTCGGTGAAGTACTGGTACTTGTCGCGGACCGCCTCGGGCGTCGGGATGTACCGGATGTTCTGCGGCTTAGCCATCGCATCGAAAAGCGCGCGGGCCAGATCGGCGAAGCTGCGCGCCTTGCCGGTCCCGACGTTGAACAGGCCGTTGACCTGGCGATTCTCCAACAGCCAGAGCACCACATCGACGCAGTCGCCGACCCAGCAAAAGTCGCGGAGCTGCCCGCCGTCGGGATAGTCCGGACGGTGCGACTGGAACAGCCGCGCCGCTTCGCCGCCCGCCACCTGGCGGTAGAGCTGCGAGACGACGCTCGCCTGGCCGCCCTTGTGGTACTCGTTGGGGCCGTAGACGTTGAAGAACTTGAGGCCGGCCCACTGCGACGGCCGCGGTCCGCCGTTCGCCAGGCGGCGCGCGACCCAGCGGTCGAAGAGGTGCTTGCTCCAGCCGTAGGCATTGAGCGGTCGGAGACGCGCCAGGTGTTCGATCGAGATATCGTCGTCGAAGCCCTGCCCGCCGTCGCCGTAGGTCGCCCCCGACGAGGCGTAGATGAACGGCTTGTTGTGCGTTGCGCAGGCGGTCCAGAGCAACTTGGACAGCCGGAAGTTGTTGGCGATCAGCGCATCCCCGTCGCGTTCCGTGGTGTCCGAGATGGCGGCCATGTGGACCACGGCGCTCAAGCCCGTCCCGGCCCGGTCCAGGAAGTCGGTGAGCCGTTCCGGCGGGACCAAATCCTCCAGTTCCAGCTTGGCCAGGTTGCGCCACTTCTCGCCGCGGCGCAGGCGGTCGCAGACCACGACCCGCTCGCCGCGCCCGGTGAGCGCGGCGGCCAGGTTGGAGCCGATGAACCCGGCGCCGCCGGTAACCAGAATCATGGCGTTCGAGCGTCTGCTTTCCCGGGTCTTGTGTCCCCTTGGGGAACGACGCTGCCGTTATAGTCGGCCGCTCGGGGCCTGGGCAAGCGCCGCTTCGGTTGATGTCGGAAAGCCGCGGCGCCATACTCGGTCCGCTGCTCGTCGCAACCCGGACTCCCGAAGAGAGGGCCGATGCAGACTCGGAACCGGCTGCTCGACGATCTGGCCCGCGTGGCAAGCGGCGCGCTCGGCGTGGCCGCCGGCATGCGCGGCGAGATCGAGGCGCGCCTGCGCGAACTGTTCGAGAGGGTCCTCTCGCAGATGGACCTGGTCACGCGCGACGAGTTCGAGGCGGTCAAGGCCATGGCCGCCAAGGCGCGCGAGGAACAGGAGCTATTGGCCGAGCGCCTGGCGGTCCTCGAGGCCCGACCCGGCGCCAGGCCGGCCAGGGCCGCGAAGGGCAAACCCGGCACGGCAGAAAGCACGACAGAATCGGGCATAAAACGGACGGCGCCGGCCAAAGCGGGGCCGGCCAGGGGCCGGGGCCGAAACCGCCCGACCAAGAGCCGCTGAGTCCCGACCAAGAGCCGCTGAGTTATGTGCGCCAAGTTCGGCGATTTGTCGAGGGCGCGGTCCGCTGACCGGCGGGGCGGGGCGCGGCGCCGTTGTTGCGCGCAGGCGTGCCGGCGGCTGCGGCATGGGCCGGCGAGGGATTCCGCAGTGCGGATCGACGCTTGGGCGCATGGCTGCCTCAGCCGGCGGCCGTCACCTCTGAGTCAGCCGGAACTCGATGCGCCGGTTGCGGCGGAAGGCCATTTCGTCGCGCCGCCGATCCAAGGGATGGAACTGAGCGAAGCCGGCCGCAGCCAATCTGCCGGCCGGGATCTCCTGCGCCATGAGGAACTTGACCACCGAGGTGGCGCGCGCCGTCGACAACTCCCAGTTGGACGGGAACCGCGCGGTTCGGATCGGCCGCTCGTCGGTGTGGCCGTCGACGCGGAGCACCCAGTCGATGTCCGACGGGATCGTGGCGGCGATTTCCTTGAGCGATTGGGCCAGGCGGCGGAGCTGCCTTCGGCCGGGCTCTTCAAGCTCCGCCTCGCCGGTGTGGAACAGCACCTCCGACTGGAACACGAAACGGTCGCCGACGATGCGGATGTCCGGGCGTTCGCCCAAGACCTCGCGCAGCCGCCCGAAGAATTCGGAGCGGTACTTGGCCAGTTCCCTGACTTTGCGCGCGAGCGCCAGGTTCAGCCGGCGCCCCAGGTCGGCGATGGCTTCCTGCTGCTGGTGGTTCCTGGATTCGGAGGCCGCCAACAGTTTGCTGAGCTCGGCGATCTGCGCGCGCAGCTGGACAAGCTGTCGGCTGAGTGCGCTTGTCCTGCTGTTTGTCACGCTCAGCTCATCCTCGAGTGCGCTGTTGCGACCGTAAACGGCTTCCAGCTCCGCCTTGGTCGTGTCGAGCGTCGCCGTCTCCACGGCGAGGCGAGCCTGCAGCGCCTCGCGCTCGCTGCGAAGTTCGGCGATGTCGCCCTTCAAGCTCTTCAGTTCGTTCAGCCGCGTCGCGAAGTTTTCCTTTTGGGCGGCGAGCGCCGTGCGGGCGTCGCGCAGCTGCAGGGCGATGCGGTCCCGTTCGCCCACCGTGGCGCGCAACTCGGCAGCGCGCGCATCGAGGCCTTTTCGGAGATCCGCCGTGGCCTCGCGCTCCAGCGAGAGCAGGCCGGCCAGTTCCCGCACCTGGCTCTCGAGCGCGGCGAAGACTTTGTCCCGCTCGGTGGTCAGGCGCGCGACCTCCGAGCCGAGCTCCTCGCGCCTGGTGGCCAACGAATCCAGCTCCTTCGACAATTCGATGGCCTGCTGGCGCAAGGCGGCGTTTTCGTCCTGCCGGCTGGCCAGCTTGCGGATGGCCTCCTCGACCTGACGGGACAGGAACGCCATCGCCACGTCGGTGTCGCTGGCGGTCTTGTTCATGTTATCGACGCGGGCCTGGATGCGACCGATCAGCGCCTCGATCTCATCATAATCGGTCGCGGCGGTCGGTTTCGGCGGGGCGCCGTCCTGGGCCAGGGCGGATGCCACCAGCACCACGCAAAGGCACGACGACAGGGCTGGAATCCTCATGGCCAATCCATCCATTGGGCGCGCGGCGCCGGACCCGCGCCGACAACTCGGTTGCGGCCCAATCATGCAGCGATTCCATCTCGGGCGACAATGGGGTCCTTTCGCCGCGATCCGTGCGCCGGGCCGGCGGCGGCTATCCTCCGCGCTCACGCCGCTGGCGCGCGCGCCGGCGTGAGCGCGACGCCGCGCCTGCTGGAAGGGGCCGCGCCGAACCCGTGCGGCCTCGCCCGGCGCGCGAGAGGGCGGTCCGGGAACGCCGATCGGGTCTCGGTAAGGCGGCATCCCCGGCTTTCGGGACTCCCCGGCCTTCACCGGCCTTCACCCGGTGTTTATGTTGACGTATATTAGGCGGGTCGAGCGCTACGGCTTGAGTAGGGGCTGGAGATGAAATTGGACCAAGGCGGCCCGCCTCATGCCGCGGTGCGTTGACATGCGCGGTGACCGGCACATCCGCCGGTCGACCCGAAACAAGGCCCAAGCCATGTGTTGGCGTTCGAGCGCCAATCCAAGAGCGACGCAGGCCTTACTCTTTGCAGCAGGGAGGACATAGCATGCGATGCAATCTGATTTCCGTTGGGCTGGCGGCCTCGGCGCTGCTTTTCTCGGGGCCGGCGCTCGCCCAGGTCGCGGGCGGCGTCGAGAAGGCGGCTGGCGGCTACAGCTTCGACACGGCGGCACAGCCCGACCCGAAAACCGTTAACTTCCGCAGCAACGACGGAAAACTCACCTTCGCCATCGTCAGCCATACGGCCGGCAACGGGTTCTTCGATCCGTCTTATGTGGGTGCCGAGGTGGCGGCCAGGGCCTTCGGTATCAACCTGATCAGGCTCGGCTCCGAGGCGCCCGTGGACGACATCCCGAGGGAAATCGAGATCCTGAACCAGATCATCCAGGACCCGACCCTCGACGGGCTGGCCATGACGACGCCGCAGGCCGGTGCCTACGACGATATCGTCGCCAAGGCGTTCGAGCTCGGAATCCCGGTCGCGACCTTCAACAGTTGGGACCCGACGATCCTGAACCGTTCGCAAATCAGCCATACCGGGCAGCACGCCTCCGCGGCCGGGGTCGGCGGCGAGGCGCTCGCCAAGTGCGTCCTCGACTCGGGCGCCAAGGGCGGCACGGTTCTCTTTCCGAGCACCACCACGCTCGGCAACGTCGAGGTCAACAACAGGGTGACCTATGCGTTCAAGGGGGCCGTGAAAGCGCTGAAGGGCGCGGGGCGTCTCGGCGACTTCACGGTCGACGCAGGACCGGAAAACATCGGCGTCGATGTCGACGCCAAGAACGTGGTCGGCAGCATCGTGACCCTGATCGAGTCGCGCGGCGATGTGGTCGGATTGTTCGGGGCGAACGCGTTCGTGACACTGGCGATTGCCGACGCCGTCGGACAGACCGGCACCAAGGACCGGATCTGCTCCTTCGGATTCGACCTGGGGCCCAAGCATCTCACGTCGATTCGCGCCGGCACGCTCGACGGGTCCTTGGGACAGCAGCCGTTCCTGCAGGGTTTCTACCCGATCGCGCAGCTCTATCTGCAGATCGACCGCGGGATTGCGGCCGCCGATCTCAACACCGGCGCCCAGCTCGTAACCAAGGCGGGCGTCGATAAAGTCGGCAAGCGGTACGAAAACTAGGCGACCTCGAAACCGCCGGCGATGAAAGCAGGGGCGTTCGGGCGTCCCTGCTTTCCTCTGTCGAGCCCCGGGAAGAGAACCTGCCAGAGTGATGCGTGCCCTCAAAGGCGTCGTCGGCACCTGGGAGTTCGGTGTCGTCGGCTTCATGGTCCTGCTCTATTTCGCCGGCGTTTACATAAACCCGAAATTTTTCGGTGACGCTAGTGCCCTCGTGAGCACACTGCGCGACGCCTCCCGCTACGGCGTGATGGCGGTGGGGATGTCGTTCGTGATCATCAATCGGGACCTCGACCTTTCGGTCGGCTCGACGATGGGCCTGACGGCCGGCGTGTTCTCTACTCTTTACGCGGCCGACTTCTATGGCACCTCGCCCTGGTTCGCCGCCGCCGTGTGTCTGGCGCTTGGCGGCATCATCGGCCTGCTCAACGGGCTTCTTGTCACCTACGTGCGCATCCCGGCCTTCATCGCCACACTGACCATGCTGTTCATCGGCCGGGGGCTGTTGCTCGGCCTCACGAGCGGGCGGGCCATCGGCTATGTCGACCAGGCGAGCGGATCGGCGTTTTTCGAACTCGGCGCCAATAACGCGTTTGGTTTCAACAACCAAGTCATGATGTGGCTCGTCGTGGCGTTGGTCGGCGGGGTGGTCCTGGCCAAGACGCGGTACGGGTACGAGACCTATGCGACCGGCGGAAGCCGACAAGCGGCCGAACTCGGCGGCATCAAGACGCATCTGGTGCGAATCCGGGCGTTCCTGATCTCGTCGCTGTGCGCCACCCTGGCAGGCCTCATGAGCGTGGCCCAGGACAAGGGGTCGGACAGCCTTCTTGGAACGGGCGCGGAACTGGTGGTCATCGCCTCGGTCATCGTCGGCGGCGCGAGCATCTTGGGGGGGCGCGGCACCGTCTTCGGCTCCTGTCTCGGCGCCGTCCTCATCGTCCTCATCGACAAGGTGCTGCGCGAAGGCGTGCCGACCACGCGCACGATCCTGATCGACGGCGAGGAGATCGTGGTCCAGGCCTTCGCCCAGCTTCCCTCGGGCGCCGTTCCGGCCTTCCTGGGCGTCATCCTGATTGCCGCCGTGCTTCTGGAGCCTTTGATCATCCGCGGGAAAGCGATTCAACGCCTGATCGCCCGCCTCCGGAAGCGGCCGCCGCCGCCGATCGCGACGGAAACGGTGGCCCTTGAAGCGCCCATGACCCGCGGCGGCGCCCAAGAGACCGCGCAAGCCCGGGCCCGGCGGCTCGGCAAGCTTCTGCAATACCGCGAGACCCCCGCGGTTATCTTCGTGGTGGCGCTCTGGCTCGTGGGCTTCGCCCTGCGCCCTGACTTTTGGGGGAACCTCGGCAACACGTTCAACCTTTTGCTCGCCTTCTCCGAGATCGCCTTGATGGCGGTCGGCATGGCATACGTGATCGGCAACGGCGACATCGACCTATCCGTCGGATCCGTGCTCGCTTTGAGCGGCGCGACCACCGCCTTCCTGATGCGGAACATGGAGGTGGCCCCGCTTCCTGCGGCGCTTGCCGGTTTCGCCGCAGGCACCGCCGCGGGAGTCGTTAACGGCGTCCTCGTCACCAAGGGAAAACTCCCCGCCTTCGTCGCCACCCTCGGCATGTTTTATATCGCCCGGGGGGTTGCCGCGTGGATCGTTGCCGGCCGCCAACTCAGCGGGTTTCCCGAAAGCTATAATCTTCTCGGGCGCAAGTTCAGCGAACTCCTGAGACACTGGGATATCGCGTTGCCAAGCGACAGCTTCCTTTGGAAGGTCGCCAGCGCGGTCAGCAGTCAGACCCTGATCCTGTTCGCGCTGGCCATCGTCGCCGGGCTCATCCTCTGGCGCATGCCGTTCGGCTACATGGTGAAGGCGACCGGCGGCAACCAGCGTGCCGCGCGTTTTTCGGGCATCAATGTGGATCGCGTCCGCTTCATGAGCCTGGTATTTTGCAGCATGTGCGCGGCCCTTGCCGGGCTGATCTATATCGCGTTCTTCCGCTCCTTCAATCCGTCCGCCGGACAGCTTCGCGAACTGGAGGTCATCGCCGCCGTCATTATCGGGGGCGGCAGCATCTTTGGCGGGCACGGCTCCGTCCTGGGCGCACTCGCCGGCGCCGCCGTCATCACGCTGATCCGGAGCCTGCTCTCGTTACAGATCATTACCGCCGACGGGCAGTCCTTCGTCATGCCCCAGCACTGGGTCAACCTGAGTATCGGCGTGATCCTGATCGTTGCCGTGGTCAGCGACATCTGGCTGCGCCAACAAGCGATATTGAGTACAATCTTTCGCCGTATCAGACCGCTCATGAGTCCAAGGCCGTCGGCGCCATGACCCAGGCAGATCAGGCTTCAACGCCGCTCGTCGAATTGCGCCGCATCCACAAGTCCTTCGGCGCCGTCAAGGCGCTAACGGACGTGGACTTCAGGCTCATGCCTGAAGAAATCCTCGGTCTCGTGGGCGATAACGCGGCCGGCAAATCGACGTTGATGAAGATCCTGTCGGGTGCGTACACCAAGGATCAGGGAAAGATTTTCCTCGAGGCCGAAGAGGTGGATTTCCACGGTCCCCACGACAGCCGCGCCCGCGGTATCGAGATGATCTACCAGGATTTCGCGCTCTGCGGAAACATGGACGTGGCGGCAAACATTTATCTTGGCCGATGGCCCACGAAGGGTTTGTTCGTGGACAAGAGGCGGATGGAATCCGAGGCTTGGGAAATCCTCCAGCGGCTTCGCGTCGACGTAGCCTCGGTCAACGATCGGGTTGAAAGCCTGTCGGGCGGGCGGCAGCAGTCGGTCGCCATCGCGCGCGCGCTGTCCTTCAGCCCGAAAGTTCTCATCCTGGACGAACCCACCGCCAACCTGTCGGTCACGGCCACCGAACGGCTGCTCGAGCTGATGCTTCAGTTGAAGCAACACGGCGTTGCACAGGTCATCATCAGCCACCGGCTCCAGGACATCTTTGCCGTCGGGGATCGGGTCATGGTGCTAAAGCGCGGCCGGCACGTGGGCGAAAAGATAATCGGGCAAACCACGGAAAACGAGGTGCTGCGCCTCATCGTGCACGGCGACGCGGCGGAAGAGGCGCAAAGGGAATGACCTGGTCATGGGCGATAACGCTCGTCGCCCTGGCGGCGATCGCCTTGCCGGCGGAGGCCGGCGAGCGCCTCAAGGTGCTCGCCCGGATCGGCGTCGGGGCCGAGCCCTTGGGGCTTGAACGAACGGCCGACGGCCGGATCCTCGTTGTCGCGGTCCAAGAGAAGGCCCTATACGCCATCGACACCGGCCGCCGCCAAGTCGTGGGACGGCTCGATCTGACAAGCCACGGACGGCTCAACCGGGTCATCGCCGATCCGGCGACCAGGGCGATTTTCGTGACCGCCTCGGTCAAGGGCAAGGTCGTGGTCGTCGACTGGGAGATCACCCGAGTGACCGGCGTCATCGGCGTCGGCGCGTTTCCCCAGGGGATGGCGCTCTATGGGAAATACCTTTTGGTCGCCAACACGGCGGGCCGGTCGATTTCCGTGATCGACACCGGGCAAGGCAAGGTCATCCGCACGATCGATGCCGGCGATCGGCCACACAGCCTCGCGGTCGATCGGCCGCGCCAACGGCTGATCGTGGTGAAGTCGACGACCCGTTCGGTGTGGACGTTCGATCTCGCCGGGTATCGCAAGACTCGGACGATTACGAACCGTGCGCTCACCCGACCGATGGACGTCGTTGCCGTGGCGGACGGCACCCTTCTTCTTGTGGACAGCAAGCAGGACAAGTTGCTCCGCATCGCCGGCGACGATGGGCGCGTGCTCGGCGAGATCGAGCTTGCCGATCCGGCCTGCCCCGATTGCGGCGCCTTCATTCCCACGGCGGTAACGCTTTCCCCGGACGGCCGGTCGGCTGCGGTTGCCAGCCGGAACGGCGCCATCAGCCTGATCGATGTTGCGGAAAATCGTCTTCTCGCGTCCCGCATCGTCGGCCGCGATCTTCGGGACGTGGTTTTCGTAAATCGCGATCGAATAGCCGTGACCAGCTTCGCCACCGGTGAGGTGGTCGTGGTCGATGGTGCCGTTGCAGACCGGTAAGGCCGGCTTTTCCGGCTTCGACGCACGATCCCGCGCCAAGGAGGGCGTTATGTCGACGTTTGCCACCTATCCAAGTCTGAAGGACCGCGTCGTGTTCGTAACCGGTGGCGGCTCCGGCATCGGCGCGTCGATCGTCGAACATTTCTGCGCCCAGGGGTCGAACGTGGGCTTCGTCGATATCGCCGAGCCAGCGTCCAGGAAGCTGGTCGATGACATCCAGGCGAAGGGTCATCCGGCGCCGGCCTTCAAGCAGTGCGACCTGCGCGATGTCGGTGCGCTCAGGCGGGTGATCGGCGAGTTGGCCGAGGAACTCGGCACGATTGCCGTGCTCGTCAACAACGCCGCCAGCGACGACCGCCACCCGATCGACGAGGTCACGGAGGCGTATTGGGAAGACCGCATGCAAACCAACCTGCGTCACCAGTTCTTCGCGGCGCAAGCGGTGTACAAGGGGATGAAGGACGCCGGCGGCGGCGCGATTATCAACATGGGGTCCATCAGCTGGCACCTCGGCCAGGGCGGCATGCCGGCCTATGTGACGGCGAAGGCCGCGATCGAGGGCTTGACGAGCGGCCTGGCCCGCGATTTCGGGCCCTACAGGATCCGCGTGAACTGCGTGATTCCCGGCTGGATCATGACCCGGCGCCAGATGGACCTGTGGCTGACACCCGAGGCCGAGCAGGAGATGCTGAAACGGCAGTGCCTCAAGGAGAAGCTGTATCCGCCGGACATCGCCAGAATGGTGCTCTGGCTCGCCGCCGACGACGGCGCGCGGTGCACGGCCCGGTGTTTCTACGTGGATGGCGGGTGGGTCTAACGGCCCTTGCCGCGCGAGGTTGCAGGATGATTCACGTGAAGTGCGTATGGCCCGCGGCGGCCGTGCTGGGCGAGGGGCCGGTCTGGGACGAGGCGGAGCAAGCGCTTTACTGGGTCGACATTAAGGCGCCCGCGGTCCACCGCTATGTGCCGGCGACCGGCGCGACCGAGGGCTGGCCGATGCCCGAGCGGATCGGCTGTGTCGCGCGCCGCCGGCAAGGTGGCTTCATCGCCGCGTTCAAGAGCGGGTTGGCCTTCCTCGACCTTCCAAGCGGACGGATCGAGCGGATCGGCGACCCCGAACCCGATCTTCCCGATAATCGATTCAACGACGGCAAGTGCGATCTTAAGGGCCGGTTCTGGGCCGGCACCATGGACGACGGCGAGACGAGGCCCACGGGTTCCTTGTACCGGGTCGACCCGGATTGCCGCTGGCATCGCATGGACAGCGGTTACGTGGTGACCAACGGACCTGCCTTCAGCCCGGATGGCGCGACGGTCTATCATACCGCTTCGGTCGAGCGAACGATCTTCGCCTTCGACCTCGCCCCCGACGGCGCGATATCCAACAAACGGAAGTTCATCGAAATTCCGCCCGATGCCGGTTATCCCGACGGCATGACCTTCGACGCCGAGGGCCATCTCTGGGTGGCGCACTGGGGCGGCTGGCGGGTGACGCGGTTCCGACCGGATGGGACGGTAGAGCGGACCATAGAGTTTCCGGTCGCCCAGGTCTCGAGCTGCGTCTTTGGCGGCCCGGCGCTGGATACGCTTTACGTGACCACGGCCTCCGTCGGTCTCGATGCGCCGTCGCGGGCCAAGCAGCCGCTGGCCGGCGGGCTGTTCGAGGTCTCCGTCGGCGTTCAAGGTCTTCCGGCACCGCGCTTTGCCGGATAGCCGGCCTGGAAACCCCGATGTCGGTCGCTTGATTGTGACCCCATGGCTTGATCCCCAAGCTTCACGAGGCGGTGTCCAGAAAAAGGGGACATTCTTAATTTTTCTCGGACCGGAAAAAATTAAGGGAAATGGGACTAAACCGCTCGCGCGGTAGTTTGCGGGGGCAGGTGGGGAGGCCCGTGCGG
>JBHIDD010000006.1:0-19912 GCA_046759925.1 Kiloniellaceae bacterium | reverse complement strand
GAGGAAGAGCCAATCCCGAGCTTGTCGAGGGATCGACAGGCTCATGCTTCGACAGGCTCAGCATGAGGGGCCGGTCCTGAGCTTGTCCTGAGCTTGTCGAAGGAGGAAAAGCGACCGCCGCCTTGACCACGTTGGGATCCCCGCGCGCCGCCGGATCGACGATCTGGGCCGCCAGGGTGGCGATGTCGACCGCTTCGCTCTGGCCAAGCGGCCGGAGCACCGCACGGACCACCTCGGGCGCGATCGTCGGCAGGTCGCCTTGCAGGTTGACGACGACGTCGTGCCGACCCTCCGGGTCCAGCGACTCGACCGCTTCGAAGACCCGATCCGAGCCCGAGGCATGCTCGGGCCGGGTGAGCACCGCGCGCCCGCCGGCCCCGGCCACCGCCTCGGCGATCGAACTTTGAGCGCAGGCCACGACCACCGGCCCGATGTCCGCCGCCGCGGCCCGGCGCCAGACGTGGACGATCATCGGCTCGCCATGAATGAGGCTGAGCGGTTTGCCGGGCAGCCGCGTCGATCCCAGGCGCGCGGGAATGACCACGATGGGGGAGAATGGGCGGCTCATGACCTAAGCTTTAGGCTGGCAGACGGCCCGGGAGGTCTTGCCGCGGCGCGGCGCGGACAGGATAGCGGCGCGGGGGCGGGCGAAAAACGCTTTTCTTCGCGCCGCCCTATTGAACGCCCGGAATCCCGAGGCTATTGTCGCGCAGCGCGGCGAGGGCCACAGGGGCTGGGCAATGTCGTCCTTCGAAATCAACAAGATCATCGGCGCGATTCTGACCGCGGGCATCATCGCCACGACGACCGGCCTCATTGCCGGGGCCCTGTACGAACCGGAAGAGCTGGAAGAGAACGTTTACAAGGTCGCCGTTGCCGAGGCCGCCCCCGCCGCGGAGGCGCGGGCGGCGCCCGGGTCGCAGATCGAGCCGATCCTGCCGCTGCTCGCCGCCGCCGACCCGGCGGCGGGCCAGAAGGCGACCAGGAAGTGCGCGACCTGCCACAGTTTCGATCAGGGCGGCGGGCACAAGATCGGACCGAACCTCTGGAACATCGTCAACCGCCCGGTCGGCGGCGTGGACGCCTTTAAATACTCCGCGGCGCTCAAGGACAAATCCGGCGAGGTCTGGTCCTACCGGAACCTGGACGCCTTCCTGGCCAAGCCCAAGGACTGGGCCCCGGGCACCAAGATGACCTTCGGCGGGATCAAGGATGCCGGGCAACGCGCCGACCTGATCGCCTATTTGCGCTCGCTCAGCGACAGCCCGGCGGCGCTGCCAGAATAGCCGGGGGACCGTAAGACGCCGGGGCGGGGATCGCCCCGACCCGCGCGTGCCTGTCCCCGAGACGAGGCGAGACCGCCAGCGATGTCCGAGAGCGCCGCGCGGAAGACCTGCCCTGAGACTTACGTTCGGCTGGCCGAGCGCCTGGCGGTCCGGGCCCGCGAGACCGTGCTGCCCTATTTCCGGGCGCCGCTCGATGTCGAGCGAAAGCCGGACAACAGCCCGGTGACCGCCGCCGACCGCGAGGTCGAGGCGGCGCTGCGCGCGCTGATCGCCGAGGCCTGTCCCGACCACGGGATTATCGGCGAGGAATTCGCGGCCGAGCGCCCCGAGGCGGACTACATCTGGGTGCTGGACCCGATCGACGGCACCAAGCGCTTCATCGCCGGCCACGCCCAGTTCGGTACCCTGATCGCGCTCCTGTGCGCCGGTCAGCCGATTCTCGGGGTCATCGAGATGCCGGCGCTGGAAGAGCGCTGGATCGGGGCCGCCGGACACCCGACGGTGCACCGGGACCGCCGCGGCACCCGGCAAGCCCGGGTCCGGCCCTGCGCGGAACCCGGCGAGGCCGTGCTTTATGCCACCTCGCCGCACATGTTTCCGGGCGAGGATTTCACCGCCTTCGAGCGCGTCCGCAGCCGGGTCAAGCAGCCGTTGTACGGCGGCGAGTGCTACGCCTACGGCCTGCTGGCCAGCGGCTTCGTCGATCTGGTGGTCGAGTCGACCATGGACGTCTACGACTTCATGGCGCTCGTACCCGTGGTGCGCGGCGCGGGCGGGGTCATGACCGGCTGGCGGGGCGCGGCGCTCGACCTGCACGCCGACGGCCGGGTGATCGCCGCCGGCGACCCGCGTTGCCATGCCGCGGCAATCGACTTGCTCTGCCGCGGGTAACGCCGGATCACATCGCCTCGATGTCCGCTTGGCGGAAATGGCCTTGGCGCGAAAATCGGTCTATATATCTCCGTATATCGGTCTATATATTCGGTCTGTATCTAGTGCCCCGTCGTTTTCCGCTTGAGGCCATGCGCCGCGTCCCGGCAGCCCTGTTCGCGATCGGCCTGCTCATCATCCCCGGCGCCCGGGCCGAGGAGCCGCAGGGCGATCCCGGCCGGATCATCGTCGGCCACGGCATCGCGATGCACGGGCAGCCGAAGTACGGGCCGGATTTCAAGCATTTCGACTACGTCAACCCGGATGCCCCCAAGGGCGGCACGGTGAAGATGGCATCCGTGGGCACGTTCGACAGCCTCAATCCCTTCATCATCAAAGGGGTCGATGCGGCGTTGATTGGCCTCACCTACGACACCTTGATGACCGGGGCGGCCGACGAGGCGTTTTCCAACTACGGCCTGGTCGCGAAGACCATCGAGGTGCCCGAGGACCGCTCCTGGGTGATCTTCAACCTGCGGCCGGAAGCGCGGTTCCATGACGGCAGCCCGATCACCGCCGACGACGTGATCTTTTCGTTCAATATCCTGGTGACCAAGGGCGCGCCCTTCTACCGCGCCTATTACGGCAGCGTCGCCAAGGTCGAGAAGCTGGGCCGGCACAAGGTCAAGTTCACCTTCAAGCCGGGCGAGAACCGCGAGCTACCCCTGATCCTGGGTCAGATCTCGATCCTGTCCAAGGCCTACTGGGAAGGGCGCGATTTCGAGAAAACGACCCTGGAGCCGCCCCTGACGAGTGGTCCCTACAAAGTCGAGTCGGTGGAGCCGGGCCGCTCGATTGTCTATCGCCGGGTCGCGGATTACTGGGCCAAGGACCTGCCGGTCAATGTCGGCCGCTACAACTTCGACGTGGTCCGCGTCGAATACTACCGCGACGCCACAGTGGCGCGCGAAGAGCTCAAGGGCGGCAAGTTCGACTACTGGGCGGAAAACCAGTCCAAGGCCTGGGCCACCGCCTACGAGACCGACGAGACCAGGCGGGGGCTGCTGATCAAGAAGCCGATCTACCACAAACGCTCGGCCGGCATGCAGGCCTTCGTGTTCAACACGCGCCAGCCGATCTTCAAGGACAAGCGCCTGCGCGAGGCGCTCGCCTACGCCTTCGATTTCGAATGGACCAACAAGAACCTGTTCCATGGGGCATACACGCGGACGAAGAGTTATTTTGCGAACTCGGAACTCGCCTCCTCGGGCCTGCCGACGGGCGCGGAGCGCGAGATCCTCGAGCGCTTCCGCGGCCGCATCCCGGACGAGGTCTTCACCAAGGAATACGACCCGCCCTCCTATGACGGCACGGGCAACATCCGCCGCGGCATGCGGACCGCGCTGAAGCTGCTCAAGGAGGCCGGTTGGCTGATCAGGGACAAGAAGCTCGTCGATGGCCGGACCGGCCAGCAGCTCAGTTTCGAGATCCTGCTCATCAGCCCGGAGTTCGAACGCATCGCCCTGCCCTTCGCCAAGAACCTGGAGAAACTCGGCATCGATGCGCGGGTCCGGCTGGTCGATCCGGCGCAATACCGCAACCGTCTCAACGATTTCGATTACGACATCATCGTCGGCACCTGGGGCCAGTCGCTTTCCCCCGGCAACGAGCAGCGGAATTTCTGGTCGAGCGCGGCGGCCGACGCGGTCGGCAGCCGCAACCTCGCCGGCATCAAGGACCCGGCGATCGACGAGCTGATCGAACTGGTCATCTCGGCGCCGGACCGCGAGAGCCTGATCGCCCGGACCCGCGCGCTGGACCGGGTGCTGCTGTCGGGCCACTACGTGATCCCCCAGTGGCACATCACTTACGACCGGCTGGTGTTCTGGGACAAGTTCGGCCTGCCCGAGGTCACGCCGGTGCGCGGCACATCGCCGTTCCTCTGGTGGATCGACGAGGCCAAGGTGGCGACGCTCGAGCAAAGGAAGGCGCGGGGCGCCACACGCGAGGGGGGTGCCAAGGCCAAGGGCACGAAGGACTGAGCGTCAGAGCCGCCGATGCTCGCCTACATCATCCGCCGCGTGCTGTTCATCTTCCCGACGCTGTTCGGGATCATGGTCATCAACTTCGTGGTGATCCAGGCCGCGCCGGGCGGCCCGGTGGAACAGATGATCGCGCAGATCAGGGGCGAGGCCATCGCCGCCACCGAGCGGGTGGGGGCCGGCGGGCAGTCCGAGGTCGGCGGGCCACAACAGCCCCGAGTCGGCGCGGCGGCCGGCATCGAGCGCAAGTACCGCGGCGCCCGCGGCCTCGACCCCGAGCTCATCAAGGACATCGAGAGGCGCTTCGGCTTCGACAAGCCGGCGCACGTGCGCTTCTTCCAAATGTTGCGCAATTACGTGACCCTCGACTTCGGCGAGAGCTTCTTCCGCGACCGCCGGGTGGTCGATCTCGTGCTCGAAAAGATGCCGGTCTCGATCTCGCTGGGCTTGTGGACGACGCTGCTCGTCTACCTGATCTCGATCCCGCTCGGTATCGCCAAGGCGGTGCGCGACGGCTCGAGATTCGACATCTGGTCGAGCGGCGTAATCGTCGTCGGCAACGCGGTCCCGAGCTTCCTGTTCGCGATCCTGCTGATTGTCCTGTTCGCCGGCGGGCGTTATTTCGACTGGTTCCCCTCGCGCGGCCTGCTCTCGGACGCGTTCGTCGGGATCGGTTTCCTCGGATGCGTCACGACGCCTGCCTGCGTCGCCGATTATTTCTGGCACATCGCGCTGCCGATCACCGCGCTGGTGATCGGCGGCTTCGCCGGGCTGACCATGCTGACCAAGAACTCGTTCCTCGAGGAGATCAACAAGCAGTACGTCATCACCGCCCGCGCCAAGGGCTTGAAGGAACGCCGTGTGCTGTACCGTCACGTCTTCCGCAACGCCATGCTGATCGTCATCGCCGGCTTTCCCGGCGCCTTCGTCGGCATCCTGTTTACCGGGGCGCTGCTGATCGAGGTGATCTTTTCGCTCGACGGGCTCGGGCTGCTCGGTTTCGAAGCGGCCCTCGGGCGCGACTACCCGATCATGTTTGCGGCTTTGTTTTTCTTTTCGCTCATTGGCCTCGTCATGAGGCTGATCGCCGACTTGACCTATGTCCTAGTCGATCCGCGCATCGACTTCGAGACCCGGGAGGTCTGAGCCGGTGGCCGAGCGGCGCATCCTGGGCATCCGCATCACGCCGCTCATGGCGCGCCGGCTCGCCAATTTTCGCGCCAACACGCGCGGCTTCTGGTCGCTGTGGATCTTCCTCGGCCTGTTCTTCATCAGCCTGTTCGCCGAGTTCATCGCCAACGACAAGCCGATTCTGGTGCTCTACGACGGCGGCCTCTACACGCCGATCTTCGAGGCTTATGCGGAGACCGAGTTCGGCGGCGAGTTCGAGCTCGAGGCCGACTACACCGATCCCGTCGTCCAGGACCTGATCGACGCCAAGGGCTGGATGCTCTGGCCGCTGATTCCCTACAGCTACGATACCCAGTTGACCGACCTGCCGGCGCCGTCGCCCGCGCCGCCCTCGGCGCGCCACTGGCTGGGTACCGACGACCAGGCCCGCGACGTCGTCGCCCGGCTGATCTACGGGTTCCGGATATCGGTGCTGTTCGGCCTGACTCTCACGGTCCTGAGCAGCATCGTCGGGGTCACGGCGGGCGCCGTGCAGGGCTATTTCGGCGGCTGGATCGACCTTTTGTTCCAGCGCTTCATCGAGATCTGGGAGAGCATGCCGATCCTGTACCTGTTGATCATCCTGGCGGCGATCATCGAGCCCAATTTCTGGTGGCTGCTGGGCCTGCTGCTGTTGTTCAGCTGGATGGCGCTGGTCAGCGTCGTGCGCGCCGAGTTCCTGCGCGGCCGCAACTTCGATTACGTGCGCGCGGCCCGGGCCTTGGGGCTGCACGACGTCACCATCATGTTCCGACATGTCCTGCCCAACGCCATGGTGGCGACGTTCACCTTCCTGCCCTTCATCCTGAGCGGCTCGATCGTCACCCTCACCTCGCTCGATTTTCTGGGGCTTGGCCTGCCGCCGGGCTCGCCATCGCTCGGCGAGATGTTGAAGCAGGGCAAGGCCAACCTGCACGCGCCTTGGCTCGGGTTCACCGCCTTTTTCGTGATCGCCATCATGCTGAGCCTGCTGATCTTCGTCGGCGAGGCGGTGCGCGACGCTTTCGATCCGCGCAAGGCGGTGACCGGCGGGGTGCCGGCCGAGCCGACGGCTGCGGACGAAGCTCCGGCCGAGCTTCCCGCCGCCGCCGAAAAGGGAGCCGCGGAATGACCGACGCGACGCCGCTGCTCGGGGTCGAAGACCTGCAGGTCACTTTCAGCACCCCGGGCGGCGCGGTCCGGGCGGTGCGCGGCCTGTCGTTCGTCATCCGCAGGGGCGAGACCGTGGCGCTGGTCGGCGAAAGCGGCTCGGGCAAGTCGGTGACCGCGCTGTCGGTCCTGCAGCTCCTGCCCTATCCGGTGGCGCGCCACCCCGGCGGCACGATTCGCTTCAAGGGCGAGGAACTGCTCGGCGCGCCGGAACCGGTGCTCCGCCAGGTGCGCGGCAACGAGATTTCGATGATCTTCCAGGAGCCGATGACCTCGCTCAACCCGCTGCACACGGTCGAGAAGCAGATCAACGAGACGCTCATCCTGCACAAGGGCTTGGGCCGCGAGGCGGCGCGCAGGCGCACGCTCGAGCTGCTCGAGATGGTCGGCATTCCGGACGCGGGCAAGCGCTTGAACGCTTATCCCCACGAGCTCTCCGGCGGCCAGCGCCAGCGGGTGATGATCGCCATGGCGCTCGCCAACGAACCGGACTTGCTCATCGCCGACGAGCCGACCACGGCGCTCGACGTGACGATCCAGGCCCAGATTCTGAAGCTCTTGAAGGACTTGAAAGGGAAATTCGGCATGGCGCTCATGCTGATCACCCACGATCTTTCCATCGTGCGCAAGATGGCCGATCACGTCTGCGTCATGACCGGGGGCGAGATCGTCGAGCAGGGGCCGGTCGAGGACATCTTCGAGCGGCCGCGGCACGGCTATACCCGCAAGCTTCTGGCGGCCGAGCCGAAGGGCGATCCGCTCGAGGCCCCGGCGGATGCCCCGGTGGTCATGGCCGGCACGGACATCAAGGTCTACTTCCCGATCAAGAAGGGGATCTTGAAGCGGACCGTCGACCATGTCCGCGCCGTCGACGGCATCTCGCTTGCCGTGCGCGAGGGCCATACCGTCGGGGTCGTCGGCGAAAGCGGCTCGGGCAAGACCACGCTGGGGCTGGCGCTGCTGCGCCTGGTCTCGAGCAACGGCGAGGTTCGCTTCAAGGGCGCGGGCATCCAGGGCCTTAGGTCGAAGGAGCTGCGCCCCTTGCGGCGCGAGATGCAGGTCGTCTTCCAGGACCCCTTCGGATCCTTGAGCCCGCGGCTGTCGGTCGGCCAGATCGTCGAGGAGGGACTGAAGGTCCACGGCCTGGGCGGGACGGCCGCCGAGCGGGAGGCGATGATCGTGGCGGCGCTCACCGAGGTCGGCCTCGATCCGGCCAGCCGGCACCGCTATCCCCACGAGTTCTCCGGCGGCCAGCGCCAGCGCATCGCGATCGCCCGCGCCATGGTGCTCAAACCCCGCTTCCTTGTGCTCGACGAGCCGACCTCGGCGCTGGACATGTCGGTGCAAGCCCAGATCGTCGACCTGCTGCGCGAGCTGCAGGACCGCCACAACCTGGCCTACATGTTCATCAGCCACGACCTCAAGGTGGTTCGCGCGCTCGCCGACGAGGTGATCGTAATGCGCGACGGCCAGGTGGTCGAACACGGGGCCGCCGAACAGATCTTCGAGGCCCCGCGCGCGCCCTATACCCAGGCGCTCATGAAGGCCGCCTTCGAACTGGAAGCGGTTGAAGGCGACGTGGTGCGCATGTAAGACGGAAAATCGCGAAGCCTCGGAGGATTGGCGCAACTCTACCGCAGAGGCACCGGGAGCCGCCTCGGGCAACATCGGGGTCCGGGACCTTGGCCTCCGCGCTCGCGCGCTGCGTCTTCTGCGGTACTTCCCGCTTGGGATGGTTCATACCTAACGGGTTTCCATTAATTTTCCGGGACCGGCATGGCGCTTTTGTTCAAGACCGACATCGACCGGGGCGATGCCTGGCAGAAGGCGCTGCGCGCGGCGGACCCGGCGCTCGAGGTGCGCGACTGGCCCGATGTCGGCGATCCGAACGACATCGAGTTCGCCCTGGTCTGGCAGCCCGAAAAGGGCGAGCTCAAGCGGTATCCGAATCTCAAGGCGATCTTCTCGATCGGGGCCGGCATCGACCACCTCTCCTCCGACCCGGAGCTGCCCGATAACGTGCCGGTCGTGCGCATGGTGGAGCCGGGCTTGACCGCCGGCATGGTCGAGTTCGTGCTCATGAGCGTGCTCTATCACCACCGCTTCATGCTCGACTACGCCCGGCAGCAGCGGGACCGGCTCTGGCGCGAGATCGACCAGGTCCCGGCATGGCGGCGCAAGGTCGGGATCATGGGGCTCGGCGTGCTCGGCAGGGCCTGCGCGGACAAGCTGGTGGACCTCGGCTTCGACGTGGCCGGCTGGAGCCGGCGCCCCAAGGAGCGGCCGGGCGTCGCCACCTTCCATGGCAGAGACGGACTCACCGGCTTCTTGGAGCGGACCGAGATCCTGGTCTGCCTGCTGCCGCTCACCCCCGAGACCGAGGGGATCTTGAACGCTCGGACCTTCGCGGCGCTGCCCAAGGGCGCGGCGCTCATCAGCGTCGGGCGCGGCGGCCACATGGTCGAGGAGGACCTGCTGGATGCGCTCGAATCCGGCCGGATCGGCGGCGCAACGCTCGACGTCTTCCGTGCCGAGCCGCTGCCCCCCGGGCATCCCTTCTGGAGCCACCCCCGGGTCGTGGTCACCCCGCACATCGCCAGCATGACGATCGCCGAGAGCGCCGCCCGGGCGGTGGTGGACAACATCCGCCGTCTGCGCGCCGGCCGGCCGCTCGAGCACGTGGTCGACCTCGAACAGGGGTATTAGCGCGGTTTACACGGACGTGGAATCGCCCCGGCCCGCTCCCCCACCGGCCGCCCAACGACATCGTATGCTGTGGGTGGCCGGGTGGGGGAGTGGGCTGGTTCCGCCTGAACTGAAAATGCTCTAGCGCCGGGGGGGTCCGGCACAGGAAGACCCTGATCCTCCGATCGGAGCAACCGCGCCTCAACCGGTCGTCGTCGGTGTCCGCGGCGACGCGCCGGCGGGATTCGCACAGAGGTCCCGAACCGCGCCAGAGCCGAAATTGGCCGGCCGGGCCGGCTAGAGCCGATCCGCGATTTCAGCCGCCAGATCGCCGAAGTCGCGCAAGAAAACCGATCCCTTCACCGTACGCTGGACAAGCACGTTGCGCCGGTCGGCCTCGTCGCGTTTGCGCCTAACCAGATCGAGCCGGCCCAAGCGGTCGAGCGCCCTGGTCACCGCCGGCTTGGAGATGTTCAGCTCGCGAGCCAGGCCGCGCACGGTATGCGGCGGGGGCACGAGGTAGATCTGGAGCAGCAAGGCGAACTGACGCGTGGTGACATCGGGGTGTTCGCGGCGCAGGGAGGTCACCATGACGCCGCGCCAGAGCTGCAAGGCTTCGTCGGAAGAGAGAGTCACACCGGTATGCCCTCTTTGTTACGGAACCGCAACAAACATTGCCCGAGCCGCGCACTTGGCAAGGAACCGGGCGCGGCGCCGGCTGCGTTGCGTTACCGTTGCGCATTACGTCACCGTCATGCAACTGCGCTTGGCAAGGCTGTTCGCCTTGTGCGAGACGCTGCCGAGCGAGAGGCCCGCGATATCGCCGTGGCCCCGGCTGCCCATGACGATGAGATCGGCCCCGCGGCTTTCTGCAAAGGCGACGATGCCGCGCGCCGGATTGCCCACCTTCGCCTCGGTGCGGACCGAGGCCACGCCCGCATTTGCCGGCGCAGTCCTTCGCCCGTTCGACGATGCTTTCGGTCATCTCGCCGAGCGCGTACCGCGGTGCGCCGGTCAAGTGCTCGATTGCCATGTGGCGCTTCGCCTCCTCGGTCACCTTGAACAACTTGGTGCCCGTGAAGGAGGTGAGCCCGCACCGAGTTCGGCCGCCAGCTCGCGGGCCGCCTGTGCCGCCTTCAAGGCGCGCTTGGAGCCCTCGACGGCGCAGACGACGTTCTTGAACACGGTCAGCCGTCACGTCGCAACCGGGCAAGTCTAACACGCCTGGTCGCACGACGATAAGGGCCGGACAATGCCTGGCGGAGGCCTCGCGCCCCGCGCTATCCTGGGCCCGCCCGGCGCCCCTATCCCGGGGCCTTCGGCGCCTTTAGTCTTAAGTCCCGGAGACCGGCCATGGTGGCGTTCACCATCGTCCTCGGCAACAAAGCCTATTCGTCCTGGTCGCTGCGCGCCTGGCTGGCGCTCAAACAAACCGGGATTGACTTCGACGAGGTGGTCGTCCCGCTCCACCGGCCGGAGACCAGGGAAGAGATCCTCGCGCACAGCCCGAGCGGCCGGGTCCCCGCGCTCAAGGCCGGCGAGCTGACGATTTGGGATTCGCTGGCCATCGCCGAGTATCTGGACGAGCGTTTCCCGGCGGCCGGCCTGTGGCCCCGGGGGCCCGCCGCCCGGGCGACCGCCCGCGCGGTCGCGGCCGAAATGCACGCCGGATTCGCCACGATCCGCCGGCGGCTGGCCATGGACCTGCGCCGCCGGGAGCCGGGCGAAGGTCGCAGCCCGGAGATGACCGCGGAGCTTGCCGCCGAGATCGCCCGCATCGTCGCCCTCTGGAGCGCGTGCCGCGCCCGGTTCGGCGCAACCGGCGACTTCCTGTTCGGCGGGTTCTCGGCCGCCGACGCCTGCTACGCGCCGGTGGTCACCCGCTTCGTCACCTACGGCATCGCGCTCGACGGTGCGGCGGCGGCCTACCGGGATGCGATCATGGCCTGGCCGGCCCTGCGCGACTGGATCGCGGCCGCCGAAGCCGAACCTTGGGTCATCGAGAATCCCTGACCGCGGCGCGCCGGACTTACGCTATGCATTGGACTTAGGCTATGTATTAGTAGGTGCCGGTCGGGAAGGGAATGCCGGCTTCGCTGTAATAGCGCCTGGCCCCCGGGTGCAGTGGCACGACCAGACCGTCCAGCGCCGAAAAGATGTCGATCAGGCGGCCCTTGGGATGGCCGTTGTCGAGCAGCCGCCGGGTGTTCTTGTGCCAGAGCGCGCGGGCCATCTGATAGACCGTGTCCGCCGGCACCTCGGCGGCGACCAGCCACTGCGCGCCGACCGAAAGCGTCTCGGTGAGCGGCACGTTAAAGTAGGTTCCGGCCATGATCCGGTCGGCGGCGAAGAACGGATAGGCCTCACGCAGCCTGTCCGCCTCCGGGCCGGCGATTGGGACCAGGTCGATGAGCGACTCCTCGGCCAAGCCGGAAACGGCGGTCGCCGGCGTGCCGACGACCATGAAGAAGCCGTCCAGCCCGCCTTCGCGCAGCCGATCCGCCGCCTCGCCGGCGGCATAGGAATACACCGCCAGGTCCTCCGGATCGAGGCCGTAGGCCTCGAGGATGAGCAGGGCGTCCACCCGCGTGCCCGAGCCCTCGCGGTCCAGCGAGATCCGCTTGCCGCGCAGGTCGGGGACTCGGCGGATGCCCGAGCCGCGCCGCACCACCAGATGGATCGATTCGGGAAACAGGTTCGCGATGGTGCGCAGGTTGTCGAGCGGGCCGGTCTCCTCGAAGATGCCCTCGCCGTTGTAGGCCCAGTAGGAGACGTCGGCCTGGCTCAGGCCGGATTCGAGGGTGCCGTTGGCGATGCCCATGACATTGGCGACCGAGCCTTCGGTCGATTGCACCACCGCGATCATGCCGGGCACCCCGCAGCTGCCGCCCAGCGCGCACTCGCGGCTTCCGGGCGGCTTGCTGATCGCGCTGGCGATGATCCCGCCGATCGGGAAATAGGTGCCGGCGGTCGATCCGGTGCCGATCCGGAAGAAGCGGATGTCCTGCGCCCAAAGGGCGGCCGGCGCGGCCAGAACCAGGGCGCAAAGCGCCGCCGCGACCACGCCCAGAAGCACGTCGCCCCTCACCCGCCGATACCGCCTCGCCTGCGGGTCGCGATGCACTTTTCCAGTCCTTCCGGGTTATCCGGCCGCCCGATAGGGACGGTCATCCCTTCGATTGATATAGCAAGCCCCCGAGCCCGAAACCAGCCCGCGAAGCCAGCCCGGCGGCACAAGCGATTGACCCCGCCGGTGGAAGTTGGAAAAAAGACGCGGGGGCGGCCGAGGACCGCCCAGACGGCATAACCGATGCGGACCGAAGCATGAACCTCGGCAACCTGCTCCGGCGCGCCGCGGCCGGGGCCGGCGACCGCCCGGCGCTCGCCGTCGGAGAGGCGATCCACAGCACCTACGGCGAGCTCTACCGTCGGGTCGCGGTGCTGGCCGGGCATCTGCGCGGCCGCTTCGGTCTAAAGGCCGGCGACCGGGTGGCCCTGGCGATGGCCAATAGTCCCGCCGTCGTCGAGGTCCTTTATGCCTGCTGGCACGCCGGGCTGGCGGCGGTGCCGATCAATGCCAAGCTGCATCCGCAGGAGTTCAAATACATCCTGGCGCACAGCGGCGCCCGGCTTTGCTTCGCCTCGCCGGCGCTCGCCGAGGCCATCGCGCCGCACACGGACGACCTGCCGGGCTTTGACCGGCTGCTGGCGATCGCCGGCCCGGGCGGCCCCGCGCGGGACGAGCGCGCGTTATTCCGGGGCGACCCCATCGAGCTCGTCGAGCGGCGGCCCGATGACCTCGCCTGGCTGTTCTACACCAGCGGCACCACCGGGCGACCCAAGGGCGCCATGCTCTCGCACCGCAACCTGCTGGCCATGACGCTCAGCTATTTCGTGGATGTCGATTCGATCGCGCCGCACGACTGCATCCTGCACGCGGCCCCCATGTCCCACGGCTCGGGGCTCTACATCCTGCCGCACGTCGCCGCCGGCGCGCTCCAGGTGATTCCGGAGAGCGGCCAATTCGATCCGGCGGAGATCTTCTCCCTGCTGCCCCATCCCGCGGGCATGACCATCTTCGGCGCGCCGACCATGGTCAAGCGCCTGGTCGAGTTTCCGGCCGCCGGGGCGGTGGATCCGACCAATCTGAAGACCGTGGTCTACGGCGGCGGGCCGATGTACGTGGAGGACCTGAAGCACGCGATGGCCGTTCTCGGCAACCGTTTCGTCCAGATTTACGGCCAGGGCGAAAGCCCGATGACGATCACCGCGCTCGACAAGGCCGAGCACGCCAACCGGACCGACCCGCGTTACCAGGCGCGCCTGGCCTCGGCCGGTCGGGCCCAAACCGTGGTCGAGGTCCGGGTCGCCGGCGAGGCCGACCGGAGCCTGCCGCCCGGCGCGCTGGGCGAGGTGCTGGTCCGAGGCGATTCGGTCATGCGCGGCTATTGGAACGATCCGAAGGCCAGCGCGGAGGCGCTCGGCGGCGGCTGGCTGCACACCGGGGACATGGGCGTCCTGGACGAAGACGGGTTCCTGACGCTCAAGGACCGCTCCAAGGACGTGATCATCAGCGGCGGCGCCAACATCTACCCGCGCGAGATCGAGGAGGTTTTACAAAGCCACCCCGCGATCCTCGAGTGCTCGGTGGTCGGCCGGCCGCATCCCGACTGGGGCGAGGCGGCGGTCGCCTTCGTCGTGCCGCGGCCCGGCCGGGCGGTGGAGGCCGAGGCCCTGGATGCCCTCTGCCTGGAGCGAATCGCCCGCTTCAAGCGGCCGCGCGGCTACCGCTTCGTCGAGGCCCTGCCGAAAAACGACACCGGCAAGGTCCTCAAGACCGAACTGCGTCGCTGGCTGGAAGATCCGCAGGCGTGATCGCTCGGGCCGGCCGTTGCCGGATGGCCCGTGCGGCACCTCCCCGGGACGCCGACCCCTCGAGGGCGCCATAAAGCGAGCGGCCTTGAACGAGCGGGCCGCTCGGCCAAGCAGGTTTTCGAAACTCCGCCCACAACGCGTGTCGGCGGGCTTCGCAAAACCTGCTGGACTTTTAAGGGCTTGCAGAGTGATCTTGGCCCGGCCATTGGTGGCCGGATCAAGAACACTCTGCTTAGAGTGGCCGCCCGCCGGCAGGTCCGTTGGCTGCAACCGGGGACTCGAGGGATGACCGCCGACCAATTCACCGTCTTCGCCATCCTCGGCGCGCTTTTCGTGCTTCTCGCCTGGGGCCGCTGGCGGTTCGACGTGGTGGCCTTCCTCGCGCTGCTCGTCGCCGTGGTGGCGGGCGTGGTGCCGACCGGCGGGGCCTTTGCCGGATTCGGCCATCCCGCCACCGTGACCGTCGCCGCGGTCCTCATCCTCAGCCGGGCGCTGACCGTATCCGGGGCGACCGATTGGATCGCCAAGGCGGTCGATCCGGCCGCCGGGCGGCCCTCGACCCACATCGGCACGCTTTCGGGCCTGGGCGCGGTCATGTCCTCGTTCATGAACAACGTCGGCACGCTCGGCCTGCTGATGCCGGTGGCCCTGCAGTCGGCCGCCAAGGCGAAACGCTCGGCGGCGACGATCCTCATGCCGCTGTCCTTCGGCTCGATCCTGGGCGGGCTGGTGACGCTCATCGGCACGCCGCCGAATATCATCGTCGCGACCTACCGCGGCGAGGTCACGGGCGATGCCTTCGGCATGTTCGATTTCACCCCCGTCGGCTTGAGCGTCGCCCTGGCCGGCGTGGCCTTCATCGCGCGTATCGGCTGGCGCCGCGTGCCCCAGGCGGCGCCTTCGCGCGCCACCGCCGTGGAGCTGTTCGACATCGACAACTACGTGACCGAGGCCAAGGTCCCGAAGCAGAGCGCGGCGATCGGCAAGACCCTCCGCGAGGTGGAGGAGCTCACCAAGGAGATCGACGCCCTGGTGGTCGAGCTGATCCGGGGCAAGCGCCACTACCGCGCCGCCGCGGGTGCCGAGCCGCTCCAGGCGGGCGATGTCCTGGTGATCGAGGCGGGCCCGGAGGAGATCGACAAATTCATAAGCGCCCTTGGTCTGGAACTGGTCGGCAGCCGGGGAGACAGGGCCAGCCCGCTCGCCTCGGAAGACGGCGCGCTCATCGAGGCGGTGGTGACGCCGCGCTCCCGGCTCGAGGGCCGCACCGTCCAGTCCCAGCGGCTTTTGAGCCACCATGGCTTCACCCTCCTGGCGGTGGCCCGGCAGGGCACGCCCTACCGGGGCCGGCTGAAGACCTTTCGGTTCCGGGTCGGCGATGTCCTGCTGTTGCACGGCGAAACCGAGCGGATCCCCGAGGCCATCGCCGCCTTCGGCTGCCTGCCCCTGGCCGAGCGGGGCTTGAGCCTCGGCCAGCGCGGCCGCGCCCCGGTGCTGATCGCAATCTTCGCCGCCGCGATCGCCGTGGCCACCCTCGACCTGCTGCCGATCCAGATCGCCCTCGGCCTGGCCGTCATCGCCATGGTGCTGACCAACCTGCTGCCGTTGCGCGAGCTCTACGAGGGGGTCGACTGGCCGGTCATCATCCTGCTCGGGTCGCTCATCCCGGTGGGCGGCGCCTTGGAGGCCACCGGGGCGACCGGCGTCCTCGCCGGCGCCATTCTCGAGCTGACCGCCGGGGGCTCGGCGGTCCTGGTCCTGGCGCTTTTGATGATCGTCACCATGACGCTGTCGGACATCCTCAACAACGCCGCCACGGCGGTCGTCATGGCGCCGATCGGGCTCGGCATCGCCGAACGCCTGGGCGCCGACCCGGATGCCTTCCTGATGGCGGTCGCGGTCGGGGCCTCCTGCGCGTTCCTGACCCCGATCGGGCACCAGAACAACGCGCTCATCATGGGCCCCGGGGGCTACCGCTTCGGCGACTACTGGCGCCTGGGCCTGCCGCTCGAGGCGCTCATCGTCGCGGTCTCGCTGCCGATCATCCTGATCGTCTGGCCGCTCTGACCCTGGTCGGGGCGCCGGTCCCGAAACGCCGAAGGGCTTCGGACTGCGCGCCGGGGCGGTTCGGAATCGGAGCGCGAAGCATCATGGCGCGCGCCGGCTCCAATGCCGGCGTGTCCACGAGCCGACCGCTCTCGTAAATCGCCGGCGTTGCCACTTTCTCGACCAAAGCGGTAGGATTTCGAGGGGCGACAATCAACATAGGAGTAATCCATGGAGTCGCCGGTCGGGGAGAGGCGGGTCGGTCCCTCGTCCTGCGGTGTGCGGCGTTTCGCGCGGGTGCTCGTGGTAGCGAGCCTTGGCATAGTCCTCGCGGCGTGCGCAGAGACCAGGCCGTATCTCGGCAGCAGGGAGCTTCCGGAACGCGGCGGCACGCTCCGCGTCCTGCTGATGCCGCCCGATATCGAGCTCGCGCAAATCACCGCCGCCGGGCTGGTGGAGCCGAACGCGGCGTGGACGGCGACGGCCAAAACCAATGTGGAAGCGGCGCTCACGGCGATTCTGGCGGAAAAGGACGCCCGGCTTGTCCGCTATCGACCGTCGAGCCGCAACGCTTCGTTCGACGAGCCGCACGGCCAGGTGATCAAACTGCACGGCGCCGTCGGGCGGACGATACTTGTCCACCAGTACCTCCCGAACATGAAGCTGCCGACCAAGAAGGACAGGTTCGACTGGAGCCTGGGGGACGGCGTGGCGGCGCTCAAGAAGTCCTACGACGCCGACTACGCCCTGTTCATCTATTTTCGGGACAGTTTCTCGAGTGGCGGACGTGTCGCCGCGATGCTGGTTGGCGCCCTGCTTGGTATCGGCGTGCCAGGCGGCATCCAGGCCGGATTCGCATCGCTCGTCGACCTGAGGAGCGGCGACATCGTGTGGTTCAACCGCCTTGTCAGCGAGAGGGGCGATCTGCGGAAGCCCGACCTGGCCCGGGATGCGTCCGAGAAACTGCTCTCCAAGGTTCCGCTATGAGGTCCTGCCGGACAACGTCGCTCCTGGGGCTCGTCGCGTTGCTGGGCGCGGCCTGCGCCACGACGGGTCAGGTGGCGGACATTAAGCCCGGCGAGAAACCGGCGCCCGAGTCCGTCGAAGCCGGTCTGTGGATGCGGATGGAGCGGCTCGAAGAGCAAATCCAGACCTCGGGGCGGCTGGAACGCGATGCCGAACTGAACGCCTATCTACGCGGCATCGTCTGCAAACTCGCGCCCGACTACTGCGCCGACATTCGAATTTCCATCGTGCGGGCCGCCAATTTCAACGCAAGCATGGCGCCGAACGGGGCCATGCACGTCTGGACCGGCTTGATGCTGCGGAGTGACAACGAGGCGCAGCTCGCCTATGTCCTCGGCCACGAGCTGGCCCATTACCTGCGCCGCCATACCCTGAAACGCTGGCGCGACATCCGCGCCAAGACGGATGGCCTGGTCTTTCTCCAGTTGGCCACGGCCATGGCCGGCGTCGGCTACGTCGGCAGCATCGCGCAGATCGCCGCGCTGGGCAGCGTGTTTGCCTTCTCGCGCGACCAGGAACGCGAGGCCGACCGGCTGGGGTTCGAAATGATGCGCGAGGCCGGCTACGATCCCCAGGAAGCCGTGAAGATCTGGGACCTGCTGCTGGCCGAAAAGGAGGCCGCCGAGGAACCCGACAAGCTGATCTTTTTCTCGACCCACCCGGCCGCCGAGGAGCGCGGCGCGACGCTTGCGGACCTGGCCGCGGAGTTCGATGGGGGCCCGGCAATCATCGATCGCGGCCGCTTTGTCGCCGCCACGTCGCGCTTCCGGACCGGTTGGCTGCGGGACGAAGTGCGGGAGCGCGACTTCGCCCGCATGGAGGTGCTCCTGGACCACCTCGCACAAGCCAATATCAACCCTGCGGAGCTGCACTTCTTCCGGGGCGAGCTGTACCGCCTCCGGGGCGAGGACGACGATCGGTCCAAGGCGGCGGCGGCCTACGAGGAGGCGCTGAAGCTCGGCGAGGCCCCGCCGGAAACCCATCGCGCGCTCGGCTTGGTTTACTGGTCGATGGAACGGTCAAAGGATGCGCGCGAGGCCTTCGAAACCTATCTCCGGCAAGATCCCGGGGCCGAGGACCGGGCGATGATTGAATCCTACATCCAGCAGATTCAGTGAGATGCGGCGAAATCTGATTACCCTCGTACTGCTAGCCGCCCTGGCCGCCTGCACGCAGTACAGCCTGGTCGAGGTGAAGAGACAGACCATCGGCGGCGTTTATTCGGTAGAGCCGCAGATTGCCTGGAGCAAGACGACCGAGGGCAAGGTGGAGCTGTGGACCGTCGACGGCCCCTGGCTCGAGGCGCTGCGCTTTTACAAGGGGCTGGGCGACGGCGATACGCTCGACAAGGCGCCCGGTAGGAAGAAGTCGCCGACTTATCGCGCCGGGATGAAGGCGAGCGAGGTCATGGAGTTCGTCGTCGACAGCCTCGCCCGGTCGGGGGCGAGCAACGTCCAGGCCCGCAACCTCCGGCCGACCCGGTTCGGCACGGTTCCGGGGTTTCGTTTCGACCTGATATTTCTGTCGCCCGAGGGGTTGGAGATCGACGGCACCGTCGCCGGCGCGGTGGTCGCGGAGAAACTGCACATGATCATGTATACGGGCGCGCGGGCGCATTACTATCCGAAATACAAGGACGACGTCGAGCGGATCATCGATTCGATCCAAATGATTTAGAGTTGTCGATACCGTGCCGTGTGCCGGCGGCAAGCGGTTTGGCAGCGCGGGGGCCCGGCGCCGAGCACGGAGCCGCATGCCGGCGCCGCCGATCATCCCGACCGTCCGGCCGCCCCAAGCGCGGGGGGCGGCTTTTCCCCGTCAAAATCCGGCGTCGAACATCAGCGTCATCGTCCGGACCAGGCGTTCGGCCTTGGCGCGCTCGGCGGGCGACAGATGCGCGGCGATGTGATCGCGCATCCGGGCGGCCCGGTCATGGCGCAGGCCGTAGCCGAAGCCCGCCGCGGCCAGGCTGAACCAGACGTGGGCCCGGACGTCGTTGCGCCGCACGCCAAGGCCGTTGCGGTACAGGATCGCGAGGTTGTATTGCGCCCGGACGTGGCCTTGCACCGCGGCCTTGTGGAACCACCGCGCCGCCTCGGCAAGGTCCTCCGGCAGGCTCCGGCCGCCGGCGTAGGCCTTGCCGAGCTCGAACTGGGCAACGGCATTGCCCCGGACGGCATGCTGCAGCCAGTGGCGAAAGGCCGCGGCGGGGTCGACGCCTGCGCCGTCCGCCGAAGTACCCGGCAGCCCGGCCCAGGCCGAAGCCGTCAGCCCGAACAGGAACGCCGCGCCAAGGATGAGCCGGGTCATGGTCCTCTCCATCGCGCCGCCGGCCGATCCCCGCCCTGAAGGCCCCGCTTTCTCGCAACCGGATGGTTCGGAACCGCCGGCACCATGACCATCAGAGCGAGGCTTCGACCTGTTCGGCGGGCCGGCCGCGCGATCGCGCCGTCGTCTCGCGGAGCTTCTCGAGCAGGCCCTCGATCCGCCCGCCGTTGCGCTTGATCACGGCGTTGAATTCGGCGCGCTGGGTGAGCGCCATGCTCACGCCCTCGACCACCACGTCGACGATGCGCCAGTCGTCCTTGCCGCGTCTGAGCCGCCAGTAGATCGGGATCGGCTGGCCCTTCGGGCGGATGACCCGGGAACTCACCGCCGCCATCTTCTCGTTTTGTCGGAGCACCCCTTCGACCTTCAGGGTCTCGCCCGCGTACGACGCCAGCCGGCGCGCGTAGGTACCGACGATCAGCGCCTCGAAGAGCC